>JAGXHH010000221.1 GCA_024636355.1 Desulfobacteraceae bacterium
CTAACGAACCAGGGGAATAAAGCCCCTTTCAGGGACAACCAAAGCCTGGTCCTCTGGGCCAGGATATTTATTTCCCACCGATCAGCGGCAGTTCCTTTTTGATTTCAAAAAATACCAGAAATTTTGCGTTTTCGCTTGTTTTGTCATCGGCATAGATGCGCCGCCGCATGGTAAATAGCTGTTCCGTATCCTGTTCTTCCCGGATTTTTTTCAGGAAAAACCGCCGGCCATTGTAACCGAGACCATCTTCTATGAACATGTAGGCGGCTTTGGGGTTGGATTGAAGGTTGCTGTGGGACAACCGGTCGCGCATGATCAGGGCGAGGGTGCCGTCATCCATCATATGGGGACGGGCATAGATGGCGCAGTCTACATTTCCTTCGGCATCCGCGGTTGAGAGCACCCCGGTGCCTTTTGTATTTTCAAAATACGATTTCAGATCCATGACATTCTCCCCTTTCCATTATGTTTTAATAAAACGTTTCTCTTTCCCAAGGTTTTCACATTCATGACATCTGCCAAAAGATATGTTATGTTTTGCTCCAGGTTTTAAAACTGTTCGGATTATTACAACAGCCGAACTTTCTTGACTATAAAGTACGGAGCGGCCATGACCGATACCCGAACGGAGAAAACATATGTTTTTTCTGATTTTGACGGCACCATCACGGCAAAGGAAAGCCTGGAAGCGGTTTTTAAATACTTTCTTCCCGGAAAATGGGAGCCGGTAAAAGAACAACTGCGATCCGGAAAAACGACCCTTCGGCAAGGCGTGGCGAAACTCATCGAATCGATTCCGTCGGCACGCTATCCGGAAGTGCTCCAGTTCGTTTCGGAAATCCCCATACGCCCCGGTTTCGAAGAATTTTTGACGTTTCTTGAAAACCAGAACATCCCCCTGGTTATCGTATCCGGTGGAATCCGCGGGATGGTCGAGGTAAAGGTCGGGCATCTGAAGCACCGAATTCATAAAATCGTAGCCGTTGATGTGGATACCAGCGGCGAATACCTCAAAGTCGATTCCCGGTACGCCGGAGGGACGGAGCTGGTAGCCAAAAGCGACGTGCTTCGCGCTTTTGACGCCGATTGGCGGGTTGTGATCGGCGACGGCATTACCGATTTTAACATGGCCCGCGATGCGGATCTTGTATTTGCCCGTGACGCCCTGGCCCGTTATTTGTCCGATAACGGGGCGGATTATCGAAATTGGAGCGACTTCACGGATGTCATGATCCAGTTGCGCGACTGGCTGATGAACCGGCATCTGCGCTAACAATCTACACCGTCGGTGAAAGGGGCCCTTCCGGCGGCGTACCGAACAGTTCCCGATAGTTTTCCGGAAGACGGATCAGGGCTTTTTCGATCTGCCCCCACGAAACCGCGTCCCGGAGTGTTGCAAATACGGACAGGGTTTGATCCACGGCCGGCCGGTAGCGGATACCCGCCCGATGGGCCACCCGGGTGTAAAATTCTTCGAGGTCATAGTTTCTGGTGGCCTCGTGGCGTTTCAGGACCATTTGGCCGAGTTCACCGGGCAGTTGATCCGCAAGTTTTTTCTTTTCTGTGGGATCTATTCGTTCACCGAATGTTTCCAGGCAGGACTCGATCAATTTTTCAGTTTCCCCGGGTTCAAGTCCGGTATTTTCCCTGACACGATTCACAAATTCCTGATAGTTCATTGCGCTTCCCTGTGTATTCGAATTTGGGATAACTGTAATCAAACCACGATTACAAAAACTAGCTGTGCGCAGGAGACCTGTCAACCTCTGTGATATTCCGACTTCCAACTGGCATGGCCAGGCTGTATCGTTTATTGGAGAGATACCCCATTTGGCCTTATCATTTAAAATCAGCGTAAATTCGAGATAGATGAAAATTTGGTCATCGATAAGGAGAGTATCTCATGTCCGGATCTAAAAAGAAGGAAGTGCCCGATGCAAATCCGACGCCCGCAGAAATCCGGGTAATTTTCGAGACAAACAAAAATGTGGCCGTCGTAGGGCTCTCGGATGATCCCGATCGGTACAGTTATAGGGTGGCGGCCTATCTAAAAGAACAGGGTTACCGCATTATTCCCGTTAATCCTACCGTATCCGAGGTTCTTGGTGAAACGGCATACCCTGACCTGAAATCCGTTCCGGAACTAGTGGATATAGTCGATATTTTTCGAAAAAAGGAAGCCATTGCCGAAACGGTGGATGATGCCATTGAAATCGGGGCCAAAGTGGTCTGGATGCAGCTGGACCTTGTTGAGAATAACGCCGCCCGGAAGGCAAGGGATGCCGGACTCCAGGTGGTCCAGTCCAAGTGCATGAAACAGGAACACGAACGCCTTCAACGGGCATAAAGTAAAAACAGGATGACGATACAAACGGATTATCCCACCTGATCGTTCAACCCCAAGGGGGCATAACGGGTTTATCAGGGGCTATGACCTTGCTGCCTGGTACAAACAATTTATGCTCAGCCTGTTTGAGCAGGCGTCCCGTCTTTCCAATTAAAACGAGCGCTCGTTCTTTTTCGTTTGACTTGCCTTTCCCGGATCGATAAATAAACTGTATCGCCGAACCGAATGGGTTTACCGTCTTTTCATATATCCGTATAACCTTTTACTACAGGGAGGAAGTCATGAAAGCCGATGACATCAAAACAGTTGCCGTTCTCGGAGCAGGGGACATGGGGCACGGTATTGCCGAAGTGGCCTTGATTGCGGGATACCGGGTTTTTCTCAGGGATATCAAACCGGAATTTGTCGACAAAGGGGCAAACCGGATTCATGACAGTCTTGCCAAACTCGTCAGCAAAGGCAAGGTGCCGGCCGATCACTACGAAAAGATCAAATCAGAGCTCTTCGTCACCTGTACGGATTTAGACGAGGCGGTAAAGGAAGCAGATCTGGTCATCGAAGCGATTCCCGAGATCATGGACCTGAAAAAAGAGACGTTCCGCCAGATCGATAAATCGGCGCCGGCTCACGCCTTGTTCGCTTCCAACACCTCGACCATGAGCATCTCGGAAATTGGCTCGGTAACCAACCGCCCGGAAAAGATGCTGGGACTCCATTATTTCAATCCGGCGGTCCTGATGAAACTCGTCGAGGTGATCAAAGGCGACAAAACCTCCGAAGAAACCCTGCAGATCGGATACGACTTCGTCCTTAAAAACAACAAGGTGCCGGTCCGGGTAAATAAGGACGTCCCCGGGTTTATCGTCAACCGGGTCCAGGCGCCCAGTGTTGTACTTTTCAACGCGATCCTGGACGAAAACATTGCTGAGCCGGAAGCCGTCGATGCCGTGATGCGAAAACTCGGCATGCCGATGGGACCCTATGAGACCATGGATTATACCGGGCTCGACATCAACGTCCACGGATCGAAATACTATGCCGAGGCGATTCACCCGGATTTTGCACCGGGAAAGACCCTGATGGCCAAGTATGAGGCGGGGGAGCTCGGTAAGAAATCGGGCAAAGGTTTTTTTGACTGGTCCAATGGGCGGCCGCAGATCGATGTCGCCAGGGCGACGGACAAGTTCGACCCGATGGACCTTGTGGCGGTCAACGCAAATGAGGCAGCCAAGATTGTCGAGCAGGGCGTCTGTTCATTCGAGGACGTTGACAAGGCGATCATCAATGCCACGGGCAACCCGATGGGACTCATTGCGCTGATAAAGAATGTACCGCCCGAGCAGTTGACCGAGCGCCTGGCGAAACTCGCTGAAAAATTCGGCAAGGAAATTTTTAAACCGAGCCGCCTGATAGCGGAAGGCGCGTATCGGTAACTGCTTTTATATCCGGAATATGAAATAGTCATCGTTATATCGATTCTACCAAAAAGATAAGGAGTGCGTGACCAATGGCCCAGGAAATTGCCGACAGAAGAGACATTGACTTTGTCATCTGGGAACAGATGAATGGGGAAGAGTTGCTGCAGTACGACCGGTACAAGGAGTTTAACCGGAAAACCTGCGAGATGATCATCACCGAAGCCCGCAAACTGGCCATAAAAGAGATGCTGCCCCTGCTCCAGGAGGGGGACGAAATCGGGGTCCGGTATGAAAACGGAACGGTCAGAGTTCCGGATTCGTTCCATCGGGTCCATGAACTGCTCCTGGAAGGCGAGTGGGGGAATTTGTCCGTTCCGACGGAAATGTACGGGCAGGGCGCTCCGGGACTGGTCGCGACGGCCGCTGTCGAATACTTCATGGGCGCCAACTGGCCGCTGTTCTGCTACGCCTCCATGGGCAACGGTACGGCTGAAATGATCGAGATGTACGGGACCGAAGAACAGAAAGAAATGTACATTCAGAATCTGGTCTCCGGAAAATGGGGCGGCACCATGCTGCTGACCGAATCGGGTGCCGGATCGGATGTGGGTGCGCTCGAGACCACGGCCGTGCGAAATGACGACGGCACCTATTGCCTGACCGGGAACAAAATATTTATTACCAACGGCGACCACGACCTGTGTGAAAACATCATCCACCCGGTGCTTGCCCGCATCGAGGGTGATCCGGCCGGTACCAAGGGAATTTCGATCTTTATCGTTCCAAACTACATGGTCAATGAAGACGGCAGCCTGGGAGAACGAAACGATATCGTCTGCACCGGCGTCGAAGAAAAACACGGCATTCATGCCAGTGCCACCTGCAGCATGGCCATGGGGTCCAAAGGAAAATGCATCGGCTTTCTTCTCGGCGAAGAATGCAAGGGGATGCGGATCATGTTCAACATGATGAACGGCGCCCGGATGGCCACCGGCCTGCAGGGGCTCGCCTATGCGTCCTCCGCCTATATGCTCGCACTCAGTTACGCCCGGGAACGGGTGCAGGGCCGGGACCTGATGGACACGTTTAACAACGAGGCCAGGGCCGTCCCCATTATCAAGCATCCCGACGTGCGCCGCAACCTGTTGTGGATGAAATCGCACGTCGACGGCATGCGCAGTTTCTTTTATTACGCCGCCATGTGCCGCACGCGTGGCGCTCTTGCCGAGTCCGAAGAAGAACGTGAGAAATACGACAACATGTTTGAACTGCTCACGCCGCTGATCAAGGATTACCTGTCGACGCACGGATATGATGTCTGCGTCCAGGCGATCCAGGTATTCGGCGGGGCCGGCTACTGCAAGGACTACCCGGTCGAACAGTATGCCCGGGACTGCAAGATCGCCTCCATCTATGAGGGGACCAGCGGCATCCAGGCAATGGACCTGCTCGGCCGGAAGCTCGGCATGAAAAAAGGAGAGGTGTTCGTCAACTTCCTGGGCGAAATCCAGAAGGTGACCGGAGAGGCAAAAGCCATCGATGGCTTTGCCGAAATGGCCGGCCAGCTCGATGATGCCGTCAGCCGGCTCGGCGAAATCGCCATGCACCTCGGCAAAACGGCCATGTCGCCGGACGTGAAAGTCGCCTTTGCCCATTCCTGGCCGTTCTTAAACGCCATGGGCGATGTGATCATGGCATGGATGCTCCTGTGGCGGGCGGTTGTCGCATCGACCCAGTTGTCCAATGGTGCGAAGAAGAAGGATGAGGCGTTTTACAAAGGCCAGATCAAGACGGCAGAGTTCTATCATTCAACCGTTCTGCCGGTTACCATGGGCAACATGGCAGCGATCAAGGGTACCTGCAAGGCAGCCATCGAAATCGATGACGAAGGATTCGGGGGGATGTAGGGAAAGGCAGAATCCAGAAGCCAGGAGGAAGGAAGAATCCAGAATCCAGAATC
>JAGXHH010000222.1 GCA_024636355.1 Desulfobacteraceae bacterium
ACCATAGGGCGTGTTTTTGTAAAGACTTTAAAGCCGAAGGCCAAAATACCGCCCTTGTTTTTTGCCCTTTCTTTTTTTAGCCCTTCTTCCGTGTCATTCCGTGTATTTCGTGGGCACTGCACTCCTGGCTCCTGGCTCCTAACTCCTGGATTCTGGCTCCTGGATTCTGGCTCCCGCTTACAATTCGTAAGGCGTCAGGCTCTCAAATCCGTCTTCGGTGATCAAAAACGTCTGTTCGAACTGGGCGGAGAGTTGCCGGTCGGATGTGATGGCAGTCCAGCCGTCATCTGCCACGAACAGGTCCGGCTTCCCCAGATTGATCATCGGCTCGACCGTAAAGACCATTCCCGGCACCAGGGTGACCCCCTGCCCTTTTTTCCCGAAATGCGGAATCTGGGGTGGTTCGTGAAAATCAAAACCCACCCCGTGTCCCACGAATTCACGGACAACCGAGCAGTTCCTGCTTTCGGCATACCGCTGGATGGCCCAGCCGATATCGCCGATGGTGCTGCCCGGCTTGAGCAACTCCATGGCCGCCTTCAAGCTCTCGGCGGTCACATCCACGATCCGTCGGGCTTCCGGCGACGGCGTGCCCACGAAATAGGTTTTGCTGGCATCGGCGTAAAAGCCCTGGTAAATATAGGTCACGTCCACGTTGATGATGTCGCCGTCCTTCAAGGTCTCGGGACCGGGAATCCCATGACAGATCACCTCGTTGACCGACGTGCAGACACTTTTCGGAAATCCCCGGTAATTCAGCGGTGCCGGCACGACGCCATGGGTTTCGGCAAACCGGTGAACCATGGTGTTGATTTCATCGGTTGTGAGTCCCGGGCGCAGGGCGGCTTCGACCGCATCAAGGGTTTCTATGACAAGGTTTCCGGCGAACCGGATCTTTTCGATATCCTCGGGCTCCTTTAACCGGATGTCATATTTTTGCTTGTACCATTTCTTATAGTCGATCGGGATATCCTCCGTATCCTTATGCAAACAGCACTTCTTGTATTTTTTACCGTTCCCGCACGGACAGGGTTCGTTTCGGCCGATCTTTTTCCATTCATCTTTTAACATATGCCAATTCTCCCGGGCGACTTCCGAGTCATACGCCTTTCTCAAGAGGTTCAACCGGCGCATTCGCCCCCTTCTGAAAAAACAGCGAATCGCTGTCTTTAAAATCGTTTGAGGTGCTTTCAATCGTTGAATAAATCAAAGAAATAATTATAGAGTCCGCGATACCATCAGTCAAGGAATCGATTGCGCACCAACGGTGAATCTGTTATATACAAGCTCATTTAGAACAGATAATGCAAAGCAGAAGGAAATGCATATGCCCTCGAAAACAGATGAGATGATCCTTAAGACCGCCAAGGAAATCGTGGTGAAATTCATCGAGGTGGGAATTATCTCGCCTTCGAGCTTTCACGAACATTTCCGGAACATTTATACGACAGTTGAAAAAACCGTCCGGGGCGGCACTCCGACCGACGATGCCGGAGATGAAAACGCCTGATCCTCTAATGCGCCAGCGTAAAAACCCTCTTGGAAAAGTCCACGAGCTTGCTAGTGGGCCTCCGCCCAGTTCTTTCCGGCCGCCATGTTGACCTTCAGCGGCACCTTCAGATCCCAGACATTTTCCATGATGCGACAGACCAGGGACTTTACCGTTTCGAGCTCTTCCGGCGGCGCCTCGAAGACCAGTTCATCGTGCACGGACAACAGCATGGCAGTCTGCAGACGGTTTTCCGAAAGCGCCTTGTCCACCCGGATCATGGCCAGCTTGATCAGATCGGCCGCCGTCCCCTGGATCGGCATGTTCATCGCCGTGCGTTCCGCAAACGCCCGCATGTTCCGGTTGCTGCTGTTGATATCGGGCAGGTACCGGATCCGGCCGAGTTCCGTGCAGATTTTACCGGTTGCCCGGGCCGTCTCCAGCGTCTGGTCGATAAATGTCCGGACCCCGCTGTAGCGGTAAAAATAATTGTCAATGTATGTTTTGGCCATTTTCTGGCTGATACCCAGGTCTTTAGACAGCGAATACGCCCCCATGCCGTAGATGATCCCGAAATTGATCGCTTTGGCCTGCCGTCGCAGTTCAGCCGTTACCATGGCAGGGTCGGCCATGAACACTTCGGCCGCGGTCCGGGTATGGATATCCTCGTCGTTTAAAAACGACCGGATCAGTTTCTCGTCGCCTGAATAGTGGGCCAGCAGCCGCAGCTCGATCTGGGAGTAATCGGCGGCCAGGAAATACCAGCCGTCCCTGGGGATAAACGCCCGCCGCACGTCCCGGCCGGTTTCGGTCCGGATCGGGATGTTCTGCAGGTTCGGGTTCGAACTGCTCAGACGTCCCGTGGCGGTCACCGTCTGGTTAAACGAGGTATGGATCCGCCCCGTTTCCGGATGCGCCAGCTCGATTAAGGCATCGACATACGTCGATTTCAGCTTGGAAAGCATCCGGTGCCGCAGCACCTGGGCCGGCAGGTCGTGGTGCAGGGCAAGTGCGGTAAGCACTTCAACGTCCGTGGAATACCCGGTTTTTTTCTTGGTCTTTTTCTGGTGCGGCAGGCAGAGCTTTTCAAACAGGATTCGGCCCAGCTGCTGGGAGGAGTTGATATTAAACGTCTCCCCGGCAAGCTCGCAGATGCCGGTCTCGATCTGCGCCAGCTCATCGGCCAGATCAACGGACATGGCCGCCAGCTGTTCGGTATCGACCCGAATGCCGGTTTCCTCCATCCGGACCAGGACCGGAACGAGCGGCATCTCGACGGTTTCAAAAAGTTCCGTCAGCCGTAAATCTGCCAGCATCGGGGCAAGCTTCCGGCTGGCGGCCAGGGTGATATCCGCGTCCTCGCAGGAATAGACGGCCGCCGGGTCAACGGGGATTTCAGCAAACGAGCAGCATTTTTTCCCGTCGACCACGATCACCTCGTCATAGGGGATCATGCGGTGGTCTAAAAGATCGAGTGCAATCTGGTCGAGTCCGTGGGCGCGCTTTTCCGGGTTGAGCAGGTAGGAGGCCAGCATGGTATCGAAAGCCACCCCCGCCAGATCGATCCCGTAGCGCCGCAGCACGGTCCAGTCATACTTGATGTTCTGACCGATTTTTTCAATTCCGGCATCTTCGAGAACCGGCTTCAACCGGTCGAGCACAAAGGCCATATCGAGCTGCCGGGCGTCGGCGCAGGTATGACCGCACGGGATGTAGAAGGCGGTTTCCGGCTCAATTGAAACCGAGACGCCGACGAGTTCGGCTGCCATGGGCGAAAGCGAGGTGGTCTCCGTGTCAATGGCGAACCGTCCGGCGGTTTTCAGCTGTTGAATGAGATCATCCAACGCCTCCGGATCGGTGATACATCTGTACGTCTTATCCGACAGGTCGGATTCCACCGGGAACTCTTTTTGCAGCTGTCGGAACTCGAGTTCCTTGAACAGCATCGCCAGCCGGTTGTTGTCCGGCGTTGCCATGCGCAGGGCATCGGGATCGAAATCGACCGGAGCATCGATGTCGATCCGGGCCAGTTCCCGGGAAAGCAGCGCCTGGGCCTTGTAGGTTTCAAGCCGCTCGAGCTGCTTTGCAGCCGTAATCTCTCCCAGGCGGGCGTACAGCCCGTCCATGCTGCCAAATGCCTGGATCAGTTTTATGGCCGTTTTCGGACCAATGCCGGGCACACCCGGAATGTTGTCCGACGTGTCTCCGGAAAGCCCCTGTATATCGAGCATCTGGTGAGGTTCGATACAAAATTTTGCCATAACGGCGGCCCGGTCGAGCACTTCGTCTTTCATCGGATCCCACAGGGTGACGCGATCCGTGATCAACTGGATAAAATCCTTGTCTCCCGTTACCATGACCACTTCGAAGCCCGCATCTTCCGCTTTTTTTGCCAGGGTGCCGATCAGATCGTCGGCCTCATAGCCGACGGCTTCAATAACGGGGAGATTAAACCCTTCGGTGATTTTCTTGATATAGGGAATCTGGGCGGCCAGGTCGTCGGGCATCGCGCTGCGATTGGCCTTATACTCGGCAAACATGCCATGCCGGAAGGTGGGGCCTTTGCTGTCAAAGACCATTGCCGCATATTTCGGGGCCCGGTCGTTGATCAGCTTGATCAGCATCCGGGAAAACCCGTAAGCGGCATTGGTGGCAAACCCGTGGGATGTCGACAGGCTCCGGATGGCATGATAGGCCCGGTGAATATAGGCGCTGCCGTCAATAAGATAGATGCGGTCGTCTTTTGTCACTTCTCAGAATCCATTCAGAATCTCTTTAATTTCCCGCAGGTGCCGAATATGGTAATCGGCATCGAGATCCGGATTCCGGTAGGCGGCAAGCGGTACGCCTGCTGCTTTTGCTGCGGTTTCGTCGACCTTGGAATCCCCGATATACAGCATCTCGGAAGCGTCGATTCCGAAATGCTCCAGAACCTTGAGCAACGGATCGGCAGCCGGTTTCGGATGGGGCACATCCAGAGCGGTGACCACTATGTCAAAATACTCCGAAATGCCGTGGGTGCTCAGCACCCGGTTCATCGTATCGGACCGGTTGGTGGCCACAGCGGTTTTGTAGCCGGTACGGCACCAGGTCAACAGGGAAATCAGGTCCGGCTCAATTTTCATAAATTTGAAATAAGGGGTGTACCCGTTTTTTTTCCGGTGAGCCTGGGCGGCCTCATAATCGGCCGGATCCGGGAACAGCATCGCAATGGCGTTGTCTACGGTCTGCATCTGGGCATATTCGAATTGCTCCCGGGTCATGGGGGGACAGCCGAACTGCGCCAGAATATCATCATAATAGGCCCGATTGGCATCGACAGTATCAAACATGACGCCATCGCAGTCAAAGGTGATTACTTTATACGCCATAAATCTACTGTTTTTCCTCGGTGCCCGGCTGGATATTGCCGGAAATGATAATCGGAATCGAATCGACCACGTCGCTGTTAATTGTCAGGAAAATCTTGTCGTAATAGCGGCCGGCATTTTGCTTGTTGTTGCGCACGTGAAGGGCATACGTTTTTTTACCATCCGTCTCGATCGTCTCCAACTCGTAGGCGATTTCCGTGCCGCGCAGCGCATGGACCCGGACCACCTCAAACAGTTCATTCGTCTCGGGAGTGATCAGAACCGTCCTGGAAATCGGCTCGCCCACCCGACCGGTCAAAGTGACCCGTTCGGGTTCAACCCTTACAAACGTCTGAACCCGGCCGGTGATCCGGAGGACCATTTTGGGATTCCGCGAATCGTTGGATATGACCGTGACCGGCTTGGACAACTGCCTGCCGCCTTCGCTGAGCTTGGTCGTTACTTTAATCTTTATTATTCCCGTCTCACCTGGCGGGATCCGGTCGATCTTCTCGACCGTGGCACACCCTCACCCGGTTTTAACGTCTTCGATAACCAGCAGGGCATCGCCCGAATTCAAAATTTCAAAAGAATGCACCACATCTTTTCCGGCAAAAACGGACCCGAAATCGTAGACCTCGTTTTCCACAACAGCGATCGGTCCTTTCGGGGCGCTCACTTCCGCCCAGGCGGTACCGCAAATCATACCGGCCGCCACACCAGCCACCAGAATCCAGCGGATCAACATTCGCATCTTTTTGCTCCTTTTGTTCCTGAAATCCAAATACATATGAATAACCCGGCACCCGGCCAAGCTAAATAGGGTAATAAGTGAATGTCCAGCCAATGTCAAGGGGTAGACCGAAGGGCTTGCCCGCCGCCCTGCAAATCTGATAAAGATGATTACATTCCCGGTCAGACTGCACCCGTAACCCTGTAAATGAAGCAATCGATGCCGAAGCCCTCCACGAGAACGATTCTGAGCACCCATTATTTTCTGTATTTCGGAGTTCTGGGCATTTACCTGCCCTACTTCAACCTGTACTGTTACCATCTCGATTTTTCAGGCTTTCAGATCGGTGTTCTTTCCGCGCTGCGTACATTTTCCACCGCCCTGTTTCCCCTGATCTGGGCCGCGATAGCGGATCGATTTAATATCCGCCGGCCGATCTTTATCTTCTGCGTGATTGCCAGCACGGTCATATGGTCATTATATCTGTTCACCGCCGCATTCTGGCCGATGCTGGTTATTACCGCATTCTATGGTTTTTTCTATGCGCCGATCATTGGTTTTCTCGAATCCTTTTCCATGGACCTGCCCGAAGAAGAAAAGCGCGACTACGGCCGACTCCGTGTCTGGGGATCTTTGAGTTTTATCCTGGTCGTCATCCTCGTCGGCCAACTGATCGATATCTATTCGGCCGGCATTATCCTGATTCTGATCCTTGCAATCTCTGTTGCGCAGTCGTTTCTATCAGGAAAAATTCCGAAAGCCCCCCCGCAGCGACCGGCTCCGTTTGGCGCCGGTGCCCGGGGCCTGATCAATCCGCGGGTGCTGACCTTCCTGTTCTGTGCATTTCTGATGCTGGTAAGCCACGGTACCTATTATGGCTTCTTTTCGATTCACCTGGAGAATCTCGGATACAGCAACACGTTTATCGGATTTGCCTGGGCCCTGGCCACTTTTGCCGAAATCGTCGTCATGATCAATTCCGGGCGGATTTTCACACGATTTGTTTATGAGAATGTGCTGGTCGTCTCGTTTCTGATTGCGGCCGCAAGATGGCTGATCCTGGCCAATGTCGAATCTGCCGGTATGATCCTGTTCACCCAGTTGTTTCACGCGTTTTCCTATGGGGCGTTTCACGTCGCCAGCATCCTGTACATCGACAGCCTGACCCCGCCGGCGGCCAGAACCGTCGGCCAGTCGGTCAACAACGCGGTGACTTACGGACTGGGAATCATGGTCGGATTTTTCGCCAGCGGCTACCTGTTCGAACGGATCGGGGCATCAAACCTGTTTGCTCTCAGCGGCGCTCTGGCATTAGTCGGGGGGATATTGATGTATATGGAAAAAACCGCCCGGCAGCAGGCGGCAGGATGAATTCACAATTGATGGACTCATAAAAAAATTCAGAACTCCGTTGCGCGGCGTTTTTGCGGGAATGAACTTTCCATGCTTCTTAGTTTTTCTCGTTGTCAGTGAAGCGATAGCGAAATGGTTGTCGTTGTCGTAATCGTAATCTAATTAACAATTCACAATTAGCTATTCACGACCGCCGTCACGGTTTTAAAACGATAAAATACAACCGGCCCCGATGTTTCATGTACCCGGCCGCGGTTTCCGCATATGCTCCGCTTCCCCAGAAAATGTCCGCGCGTGCCGGGCCCCGGATCGCCGTTCCGGTGTCCTGGTTTAAGGCAAACCCTGTCTCTTATACACATCT
>JAGXHH010000223.1 GCA_024636355.1 Desulfobacteraceae bacterium
ATACTTTCCTCGTCAAAGCCGCGCCCGGTATCGCTTACCTTCAGTAGAACATACTCCCCCGGGGTGAAATCCGGATGGGGCATGCTGGATTGATCAAGGAAAATGTTTCTGGTTTCTATGGTCAACCTGCCGATACCGTCGATGGCGTCGCGGGCATTGACGGAAAGGTTTGCGAGGATCTGGTCGACCTGGACCGGGTCCATCCTGACCTCCCAGAGATCGTCTTCCGGTTTCCAGGCAAGTTCGATGTTCTCCCCGATAAGCCGTCTGAGCATCTTGAGCATCCCGGATACCAGCTCGTTTACGTTCAGCACCTGTGGGTTGATGGCCTGTTTGCGGGCAAAGGCCAGGAGCTGGCGCGTGAGGTCGGCGGAGCGTTGCGCGGACTTCACGATTTCCTGTAAATTTTCATAGGGTCGCTGCGACGGGTCGACCTGCCGCAGGGCCATCTCGGCATTGCCGATTATGACCATCAGCATGTTGTTGAAATCATGTGCCACGCCGCCGGCCAGCCTTCCGATGGATTCGATTTTTTGGGCTTGCAGCAGTTGATTTTGCAAGTTTTCATGTTCTTCTTCGGCGCGCTTGCGATCGGAGATGTCCATGATATTCCCGATTATCCGGGTTGTCCTGCCATCCTGCACTTCCGGTTTTCCAATGGTCCGGACCCAGAGCTGCCGGCCTTTTGCCGAAACGATCTGCAATTCAAGATCGTATGCCTCGCCCCGGGTGAGTGCCCGATCAAACGCCCGAACCAGGGTTTCCCGGTCTCCGGGCTTGTAAAATGAGAAGTTCCGCTCCAGATTGCTCGGATCATAGGAGTCGGGAAAGTCGGGGGAATCGGGATCGAGGTCATGGATGTGGTACACCTCGTCGGTCCAGGTGATCTCGTTTGTTTCGGCATCGAATTCCCATCCGCCGATTTTAGCAAGATGCTGGGTTTCAAGCAACAGCGCATCATTTTTTCGCAGGTTTGCCTCGATTTTTTTCCGGGAGGTAAAGTCTTGGACGATGCCTAAAACTTCGATGACATCGCCTGCATTGTCCAGCAGGGGAATATAAGTGATGGCGAGATTGCGAAGGCCGACGCCCGGCAGCAGCAGATCGGTTTCAAGCGAACGGGTCGATTTCGACTCGAGTGCGTTTCGAAGTGTGGGAAGATAGGTTCCGTACACCTCCGGCGGAAAGATCTCCTCGTTTCGTTTTCCGACATATTCTGCCGGGGGTCTGCCGGTGATCCGTATGGCGGCGGGGTTGATATACCGGATTCTGAGTTCGGGATCGTATATCAGGACCACATCGGGGATATTTTCAAACATCCGCCTGAACCGCTCCTCGCTTTCACTCAGCGAAAGCCGGGCCCGGATGTTCTCGGTTATATCTTCCACACTGGACCAGACAAAGCGTTCTTCGTCTTTTTCGATAAGTACCCCTTGAATCCGAACCGGCACGAGATATCCGTCTTTATGGATGAATTCCTTTTCGAATGGACCGTGTCTGCCCGCAGCGAGGAGATCCCTGGATTCCTTTTCTATGGTTGTAAGGTGTTTTCCCGGGGTAATCTCCCGGTATCGGAGATGCAGAATGTCATCGATGCGTCTTCCGATAATTCGGGCAAAAGCCTCATTGACGTCAACCAGGCTGCCGTCCAGGCGGCTTAAGGCCAGCCCTGTCGGGGAGGATTCAAAAAGGTGGCGGTTGTACTGCTTTTCCGTACGCAGATCTTTTTCCACCTGCTTTTGCCTGGCGGACATCCGGGTAATGAGATCGTAAAGGAGCCATGCGGTCACGATCACGTAAAACCATCCCTTGAACGTCTGCAACCGGTGGATGACCGCGGGGTCCGATACAAACAGGGCGACCCCCCTGTCGGAAAAAAGAATCCACAGGATGCCTATGAATCCATAAAGTGCAACGATCCTGAAGGGTGTCCAGGTTCCGTGGTTTTTAACCCGACCCGTTTTTTTCGCGAACTGCTCCGGCATACGCACTTCCTCATTTTGGGGGTCGTTCAGAACGGTTTCTGTCTTTCGTGCGGAGATCTTCATGTCCGGCTGCGTTGCGCCTCGGTTGAATACGTCTGGCATTCGCCCTGCCGCGCATCTTGCCGACGACGGCATCTCGACTCCGTAATCCGTAGTTGCTTTTTTGTGGAAAAAACCCCGACTTTTCCGAGTTTTTTCCGACTCAAAGTTAGGTATTTAAAGATAATTTACAATAGGCCATCCCGAAAATCCAGCATTTATCGGAAAGGTCTCCATTCGGCGGTTTCGGGCGTAATCAGAACTTGGTATTCCGTTTTCTGCAGAACGACCGCTAAAACCTCCTGGCTGATTGACGAATCCGATAAAATCTTCCCAATCGGAATTGAAGGTTCCGACTTCCGTTTAATTTCTCTTCCATCAAAACGAGTTGAATATAATCACAAGTTGTTTCAAACCCGGCTTTTCCTTCTTCTCGAACAACAGAACTGACTGTTCCTGTATCCGGTCGGGGGGAGGGCTGGTTGGATGGAAAATAGGATGATCCGGCGGCTGGCATGTTGATTGCTTATGGTCTAAAGTCCCCATGATATTGATTACGGGGAGGCGGCGCGCGACTGAGAAGGGGGGCGTGGAGAATTGTCGGAAATTGAGATCTCCGCATGTATGGATCGACACTGCAGTCGGCTTGGACTAAATGGAATCAATGAAGCGGCGGGATTACCGGAACTCGATCATCGACGGTATGTTCGCCAGTGTTTACGGCACCCTTACGGGCGGGGTCTTTCTCACGGGTTTTGCCCTGTATCTCGGCATGAACAATTTTCTCATCGGTCTGCTGACGGCCATTCCTTTCATGGTCACCCTGTTCCAGCTTCCCGCATCCTATTACATCCGTAAGAACGGGAAAACCAAGAGAATTGCATTCATTACGGCCGCCATCGCCCGCCTGTTCTGGATACCGATTGTCATTGCCGCTTTGTGGCCCGGCCTGGGCGCTCCGGTAAAGTGCCTGTTGGTGCTGATGCTCCTTTTTCTGTCGAGTGCCTTTTCCTCGATCAGCTATGTGGCCTGGCTTTCCTGGACATCGGACCTGGTTCCGGACGATATCCGGGGAAGCTTCTTCGGGACCCGGAACATGCTGTGCGGGGCGGCCGGAATTGCCGCTGTACTGGTTTTCGGAAACCTGGTCGATTTTTTCAAAGAACAGATGGACCGGTTTCCGGAGGCGATCGGTTTTACTTTCCTGATCGCCGTGGTCTTCGGTCTGCTGAGTGCGTATTTTCTGAACCGGGTCGGGGAACCGCAAACGCCGGCTTCCACCGGGAAGCCGACCATGGGGGAAATGGCGCTGCCGTTCCGGGAAGTAAATTTTCGGAGATTTCTGTGCTTCAGTTTTTTCTGGAATTTTTCCGTTTATTTCGCCAGTCCTTTTTTCACCCTTTATTTTCTCCGGGACCTGGGGTTCAGTTACAGGTTCGTCGCCCTGTTGACCGCCGCCTGCACCATCGCCAGCCTGGTCGGAATGCAGGCATGGGGGTGGATTTCGGACCGGGTGAAGAACCGGGCGATTATCCAGTTCGGGGGCTGGTTCGTGGTGTTTCTGCCGGCGCTCTGGACGTTTGTCCGGCCGGGGGATTATCTCCTGCCGATCCTGCTGCAGCTGACGAGCGGCGGGTTCTGGGCCGGTGTCAACCTCTGCACCCACAACCTGCTGCTTCGTCTTTCCCCACGGGAGAGCAAGGTCTGGTACTTGTCCGCTCATAATATAACGGTCGGACTCGGGGCGGCCGCCGCCCCCATATTGGCGGGTCTTTTTCTCAGTCTACTTGAAAACGGGAGGCCGAATTTCCTGCCGGACGGGTTGATTCCGATGCACCTCGTTTTTTATGCCTCGACCCTGATGCGACTGGCAAGTCTCCAGTATTTCCGGTATGTGCACGAACCCCAGGAGACGAGCGTCCGCACGATGATCGCCCTTTTCGGCAGGGGGTGGATCCGCCGCCTGAGTGCGGTGGGGATTCTCTTTAAGCGGGAGTGAAAAACTCAGCTTCCATTTAAGTTTTACCGGTTATCGGGAAAACTCCAGTTGGCGCTTTTTCGTGCCGCAGCCACACCTTTGCCGCTTCCTGGACCGGGTCCCAGGGGGAGGAGAGGGGTGGGGTGTAGGAGAGATCGAGTTCGGCAATATCGGCTACGGTGAGCCCGCAGTGCAGGGCGGTGGCGAAAATGTCGATCCGTTTTGATATTTCCGAACCGATGCGGCCGAGGATCTGGGCGCCGAGCAGCCGCCCGGTTTTCAAATCCCCTATGATGCGGATGTGCATGTCCTGTGCCCCGGGGTAATAGCGCTTGTGATCCGGGAGCGTCAGCCGGACTGAAAACGGCGTCATGCCGGCGGATTCGGCTTCGGATTCTTTGAGCCCGGTGCGGGCGGCCACCTGGTCGAATATTTTCACTACCTGGGTTCCCACGATTCCCTTGAATTCCATATCGCCGCCTGCGGCATTGATGCCGGCGATCCGCCCCTGTTTGTGCGCGGTAGAGCCGAGCGGCATGTAGTCGTACCGGTCAAGGAGCCGGTACCAGGTTTCCACGCAGTCGCCTGCGGCATAAATGTCGGAAACGTTGGTTTCCATGCGCCGGTTGACGCGGATGGCCCCGGCCGTTCCGGTATGAATCCCGATCCTTTCGGCCAGCGACGTTTCCGGCCGCACCCCGGTGGCCATCAGGATCATGTCAAATGATCCGATCGGGCCGTTCTGACCGGATGCCAGGAGGGTATCTTTTGCTTGTTCGATCCCGGCAACCGGGGTTTGTGTCAGGATCTGAACGCCCCGGGATGCGAGTGCTTCGCGCAGGATTTCGCCCATGTCCGGATCAAGTGTCGGCATCACCGTCGGTCCGATTTCGGCAAGCGACACGGAAATCCCCCGGCGGTGCAGGGCTTCGGCCATTTCCATGCCGATATACCCGCCGCCGATGATCAAAGCGGATGATGGCGACCGTTCGGTGATGAATTTCTGGAGTTCAAGCGCCTCTTCCATAAAGCGGAGGAGAAAAACGCCGGGAAGCCCGTATCCGGGAATTTTTTGGCTTACGGGAACCGCCCCGGTGCCGATGATCAGGCGGTCGTAATCGATCTGTTTTGTCGTGCCCGCGGGGTCCGAGGCGAGGATCTGTCTGCTGCCGGCATCGATTTCCCGTACGTTGTGCCCCGGCAGGAAATCGATGTCGAATGCTTCGAGTTCGCCGATCCGGCGATGGGCGAGGTTCTGCCACTCGGGCACCTCGCCGCTTATAAAAAACGGGATCCCGCAGATGCTGAAGTTCGGGAAATTATCAGCCGATAAAACGTGGATTTCAGTTGAACGATTATATTCCCGGGCGCTTAAGGCCGCACTGATGCCCGCGTCGCTTGCGCCGATAATTACAATTCGGTTCATGTTTTCATATATCTTGCTGGAGTGAATTAATCTCGATCAACATCGACCGGAACCAGCAGGACCGGAATCGGGCTGTGCCGGACTACCTTTTTTGAACTGTGGCCCAGGAGCATTTCCATCATTCCATAATCGTGACGTCCGAGGATCAGGAAATCGAATTTTCCGCATTCGGTCCATTCAGAAAGAATTTCTTCCGGACGGCCGATTTCCACATGGATTTCCGACAGGGAAAAGCGGCAGGCCGGCAGCTGACAGCCGAGTTCATTGCACATGGCGGTTAACTGGCTCTTGATTTCCTTAATAATCTGCTCCCGGTTTTTCTGCTGCATCTCTTCGACGCTGTTGTAACCAAGAAATGTTGTTGTCAGGAGTTCGGCATTCGGCGAAGTTTCTTCCATGACGTGGAGAATTGTAAGGGATGCACCGTATGCATTGGCCAGGCTGACCGCATATGCCATCGCTTTCCGGGCATGTGCGGAAAGATCCGTTGCGTAAAGGATTTCTTTTATATCGGGAATCATAAATCCGTCTCCTTGCGTATGCATCTGTTTAAAATCTCGTTCCGCCGGGCGCTTTTTGCAACAGCTTTAACAAAAGCCAGGCGGTTGTGCCAAGATCAAAAAAACCCGAAGGCATGAAGGCGTGAAAACCCTGAACCGGCACTCGGGGCTTGCCCGTCGGGTAGGAAACCCGACCTACGGTTCTCGGCACTCATGGTCGTGCAGGTCGGGATTCACATCCCGACGCCCGGTTCCACAATGGGAATCGGAATGTTATGATTTATGCGGTTGGTGTCAATCCCTTTTTCATTTTTGTGAATTCAGGGGGGAACCGTCGGCGTTTTCCGTGGCGCCCGCTTGTATTGTGATACCAGGAAAGGCGAGCGGTCTGCGCTCTGCCCGTTTGACAATGGTATGAGGAAATGCTTAAGTTTTGATTAAAGAAGTGAATGATTGGCATATGAACCGTCGAATGTGGAGTCGTGAATTATTCGCGACTCTTTTTTTATTAAATTCGAATAAGGAGGGGATAAGATGTATGACAGAATAAAGAACAGAAGCGGTGGATTTTCTTTCCGGGCGGCTTTTAGTATCGCCATTTCGTTGATCGGTGTCCTGCTGATGCTTCCCGCCGGCCAGGTTTCCGCTCAAAATGCCGATCAGAAGACCATCGTGTACGTCGATACCGCAAAAATCCTGGAAGTCCATCCGGCC
>JAGXHH010000224.1 GCA_024636355.1 Desulfobacteraceae bacterium
AAGGGATTTTTTAATTTTAAACCTTCATGTTCTTCATGGTCTTCATGTATATCAAACCGCTGTTCGCAGTGTCTCTGTGGTCTGATATAGTTTGGTTGCGGCCAATGGCCGCGCTGTGCCCTCTGTGTTTTTCACAAACAGTAAAAGACTATTTCGTTACTGCGCCTTACACGATGCGCCCTGTTTCCAGAACGGCGACATCTGGCGGAGGCGATCGATCAGCGGCGGCATCTGCTGGCTGACGAAATCGACTTCTTCTTCCGTGTTGTAAATGCTGAGACTGAACCGGATCGAACCGTGGGCTGCGGTAAAGGGAACGCCCATGGCTCTGAGCACATGGGACGGCTCAAGTGATCCGGACGTACATGCCGATCCCGAAGATGCGCAGATGCCGAGCTGGTCCATCATCAGCAGAATCGATTCTCCTTCCACATATTCGAAGCTCAGGCTCGATGTGTTGGGCAGACGGTGTTCCCGGTTGCCGTTGAGCAGCGTATTGGGAATATTTTCCAGGAGATTTTTTTCCAGTTTGTCGCGCAGCGCGCTCACCCGGCCGGTTTCTTCCCCTAAATTCCGGATTGCGAGTTCGGCCGCCTTGCCGAGCCCTATGATGGACGACACGTTTTCGGTGCCGCCCCGTCGGCCGCGTTCCTGGTGGCCGCCAATGAGAAACGGGGCAAATTTGGTGCCTTTTCGCACATACAGGGCGGCCACTCCTTTGGGGGCATGGATCTTGTGGCCGGAAAACGACAGCATTCGCAGGCCGCCGGCAGCTTTGACATCCACCGGGATCTTGCCGACGGTCTGGACCGCATCGGTATGAAAGGCAATGCCCCGTTCAGCGGCTGCTTCCGCAATCTGTTCGATGGGAAAAATCACACCCGTTTCATTGTTTGCCCACATCACACTGACGATGGCCGTATCCTCGGTCATGTGATCATAGAGGTAATCGATATCCAGGTTCCCCTTCTTATCGACCGGCACCCAGGATATCCGGTAGCCGTTTTTGGCGAGATGCTCACAAAGATTCTTTATCGCCGGGTGTTCCACCCGGGTGGTGACGATATGTTTTTTTCCCGGATTCGACTGGAGGGCGGCATAAATGGCCGTGCTGTCGCTTTCCGTACCGCAGCTGGTGAAAATAATTTCATCAGGGGAGGCATTGATCAGGGCGGCGGTTTTTTCCCGGGCCTCCGCGATTTTTTTGCCGACCTCACCGCCGAACGCGTGCATGCTCGAGGGATTGCCGTAATAATCGGTAAAGTACGGCAGCATCTCCTCCAGCACTTCCCGGGCAACCCGGGTGGTGGCATTGTTGTCCATGTAGATCGTCTTCATTGCCGGACCTCCTCTACCACCAGTTCCGGAGAGACCAGTTCACGGATTTTCGTTTCCACGTAGTTTTTCAGGGTCAGCTCGGATGCGGCACATTTGGCGCAAGTGCCGATGAGTTTCACATAGACGGTGCTCCCGTCGACATCGACGAGTTCGATATCGCCGCCGTCTTTCATGAGCGCCGGCTTGATTTCCCGCTCCAGGGTTTCCTCGATCATTTTAATCTTCTGGATGTTGGTCAACTTTTTCTGCGGTTTCTGCACCGCTTCGGTTTTCTGGAAAATCGAGTCGATGATCTCCTGGATGCCGTCGTGGCACTTGCCGCAGCCGCCGCCGGCTTTGATGTAATGGGTAACATCCTCGATCGATTTCAGGCTGTTTTCGACAACGGCCTCCTCGATCTGCTTATCGGTTACACCAAAACATTCGCAGACGATTTTCCCGTCGATTTCTTCTGCAGCGGCGCCCCGGTAATTCTGGATCGCATTTTTAAGCGCGTCTTTTCCCATGACCGAACAGTGCATTTTTTCTTTGGGCAGGCCGCCGAGGTAGGCCGCAATATCGTCGTTTGTGACTTTTTCGGCCTCTTCCAGGCTCTTTCCCTTGAGCATCTCGGTCAATGCGGAAGACGATGCTATCGCACTGGCGCAACCGAACGTCTGGAACCGGACATCCGCGATATTCCCATTTTCATCTAATTTAAAGGACAGGCGCAGGGCATCGCCGCAGGCCATTGAGCCGACTTCGCCGACACCGTCCGGGTTTTCGACCTCTCCCACATTTCTCGGATTCAGAAAATGATCCCTGACCTTATCCGTATATTCCCACATGACAACCTCCTGATTACGCAAAAAAGACACACCGCTACCCTGATATGATTCGATTCATATCGGGCCGGTAACAATCTATAAATAATTCGAAAGGTTCGCACTCCTATGAGTGAAAACAGGGTGTAAATTTCACTCCCATAATAACCATGATGCCCGAATATTCAAAGGATTTTTAGAGCGCCGGACACAACCTGCCGTAGTAATCATCGCGGGTTCGACACAGGTTTTCGATTCGTGCCATACCGTCCGAGGTTCTTACGGATGCACGCCATATATGAATGGCGCTGTCGATGCAGGATTTCGCCTGTTCAACGGCTACGGCGAAATCGGCTTTGGTCGGTTTGTAGGTGTGGGGAAGGAGGCCAACGAACAACACGAGCATTTCCATACCGCCTGCGGCCATCGCTTCCGGCGGCCCGGCCATTTTAAGTCGGACACGTTCCGGATCGATTGCCCCGTTGCGTTTCATTTCCATGGCACTGGCATAAGCTTGGACATCTTCAGTCATCAGATCCGAAAACCGTCGGCGGAGCCGGTCAAAGTCTTCCATGATCGGATCGATGACATAACCCGCGGCATCCGTTTCCGCATGCCGCCTGGCAATTCGGGACACAAACCCGCCCATAGCGGCAGCCGTTGCCCCGATTAATGCCGTCGCACTGCCGCCGGCCGGCAGCACCGGCCGGTCCCCGGCGATTTTTTCCAGCAGGCGGTCGACCGGCAACGCGGATAATTTGGGTGTGTCGTCATTGGGCATTGATAGATCCTTTCCGTGTAGTGATTGGGGCAGTCATCGGGGTAGTCCCTGGGCAGCCTTCCCCTGATCCGAAGCGGACCCGCTTTCTGCCATCTTGATTGGACCTGTGTTCATCAATAACCAAGGAACCTTTATAGGCAAATTAATAATGAACCAGCAATTCCCGGTGAATGTCGAAAGGCTCTGTAGGAGCGGGCCATGCCCGCGATGGCGGATGCCTTTTTCGCGGGCATGGCCCGCTCCTACGTGGTCACCCGTTAATCACAGACGCATTTCACCGAGAATTGCTGATAATGAACTACCTTATACACCGTGTTCCGATTCCCCCGTCAATATAAAAGAGGTATTCCGCTGAGCCGAGCAGGAAGACCTCTTTATTTTGATCCGTTCATGATTGTGCGATGGGAATCTGTTAATTGGCTTTGATGAACAAACCTCGTTTGTCCTTGAAATTCTGGCAGATGATCACGATCAGGTCGACCAGGGCCCAGATGCCGAGTCCACCGAAGGTCAGGATCATCAGAATTCCGGTTCCTATCTTGCCCACGTAAAACCGGTGAATCCCAAACGTTCCCAGGAACAGGCACAACAGAACCGTGGGAACAAATCCTTTTTCACTTTTCGCTTCCATGTCGTCTTCCTTTGTAGGTGGTTAAAGCGTTTGCCCGGGGTAACAGACATACTGCCCCTTGCCGTCGGTGTACGACCCCGTGAGCAGAAGTATCGTGGCAACAAATGAATGCAGGCCATCGAGGCCGAGCATGATGATCCCGTATAGAAGATGGTCGTTAAAGAAGAAGTAAACCCATGCGACGGTCAGCAGCACATCCACCGACCCTTCGACATACCTTCCCAGGTAGAAGTGCTGGATTCCGAACAGTCCGAGGATAGCGGAAAGGCATACGGCGGTGGCATAGTTTTTTTCGGATTTGATTTTCATAGAAAAGAGCGGTTTTCCCTGTGCCGGGAAGGAGATAATCAATTAATCAGATGATTGAGTCTCTTTTTAGGAAAAGATGGGAAAACCATACAGGCGGGACGAATGAATTGTCAAGACGAGAAACAATCTCGAAAGGAGGCAGAAAGGCACACCCCGAAACCCCGGACCGTTACTCGGGGCTTGCTTGCTCTTATTCTTGCTCATGCTCTTAATCTTAATCTCCATCTTAATCTTAATCTCCATCTTAATCTTGATGGATTTGTAAAAATCTAAATCTCTCGCAAAGACGCAAAGAACGCCAAGTAAGTGTGTAGAAATAATTATTTTCTTTGCGGCCTTGGCGTCTTGGCGAGAAAAAAAATACTTTTTACGGCCTTATCAATCTTAATCTCCATCTTAATCGTAAAGTCCTTTAACGAGTAAGATTAAGAGCAAGATTAAGATTAAGAGCAAGAGCAAGAAAGGTCTTTTCTCTTATGACCATGAACTTATATCCAGAACTCCGGATACCTGCGGCGCGACGTTACATTATTGATCACCAGGGCGACTGCGAGCATGACGACCGCCCCGAGGCCGGCGGGAACCAGGGCATAGAGAAAACCGAGTTGGTGGATTTCCGAACCGCCGATCACGGCGATCAGCGCGGTTGCGCCGCCCGGCGGGTGCAGGGTTTTGGTGGCGTGCATGACCAGAATTGCCGTGGCCACGGCAGTGGCGGCGGCAAGCTCCATTTGGCCGGGGAACAGTTTAAACGCCGCCACTCCTATGACTGCCGACAACACATGGCCGCCGATGAGGTTCCGGGGCTGGGCCAGCGGGCTCCGGACAGCACCATAGATTAATACGGCCGAGGCGCCGAACGAACCGATAATCAGCACCAGGGGGGTGCCGGAAAAAATCCGGTAATGGACAAACGCCACAGCGGCGATGCCTAAAAATGCGCCGAGCCAGGACCAGAGCATTTCAAAAACCGACACACGGGGCGGGCTTGTGGTGACCCCTTTCATCTTGGAAAAAAATTTCATAAACAGTCTCTATTCGCAGATTTTTGCCAGGTAGGAGTCGACAATATTGCCCCGGGTGACAATGCCGATCAGGCGGCCCTGTTGATCGACAACCGGCACCCGGTTGATCTGTTTTTCCGCAAACAGTGCGGAGATCTCGGACAGGGGCCGTTCGGGGCCGACGGTGACGGCCGGGGCCGACATGATATCGCCGGCGATTTTTCCCCGGATGGAAAGCGCCACGCACCCCTTGTTTTTCAGGCAGTCGGAAATGACCGCCATAAACGATGCGGTTTTTTGTGCGCCCATCCGGTGCAGGAAATCTTTTTCCGAGATCACCCCGACGATTTTCCGATCCGCATCGATGACCGGCACCCCGGAAATATTGTGCGCCGCCATTTTCTCCGCGGTTTCGGTCAACGGCGTATCCGGATCAACGGCAACGACTTTCCGGGTCATGACATCTTCAGCGGTAACCGATGTGGCGATCCGGTCGACGGCATGGTTGTAGGCGAACCGGTAAATTTCTTTGAAATCCGCCGGGGTGATATCGATAAACCCCTGCATCCGTTTCATGGC
>JAGXHH010000225.1 GCA_024636355.1 Desulfobacteraceae bacterium
GCATGGTAGGGTGCCGGAAATAGGCAATCAACTGGTCGGGTATTTCGGCAGGATCGAGCACGAAATCGACCTGGCCGGTTTCCACGGCGCTGGCCGGCATACCGGCATGCCGGGCGGAATGCAGGCTCTGGGCGAACGCTACTCCCCCATGTTCCTTGATCCGGCGAAGCCCTTCGCTGCCGTCCGAGCCGGTTCCCGACAGGATGACACAACCTGCTGCCTCGCCGCGGTCTTCGGCCAGCGATTTTAAAAAGCGGTCGATCGGCAGGTGCATTTCAGGGCGGCTTGACCGCTCCAGAAGGCGGATAACCCCGTTTTCGACAATCGGGTCCCGATCCGATGGCGGGACATATATGGTGCCCGGTGAAAGCGGCATCCCGTCTTCCAAAAGAAGCACCGGGTTTTTGGATTCCCGTTTTAAAAGCTCCGGCATCCGGGTCTTGTAGTCCGGATGGGTGTGGGTGATGGCGACAAAGGCGATGCCGCTGTTTTCCGGCAGTGCCGATACGAACGTTTCGAGCGCCTCCAGCCCGCCGGCCGAAGCGCCGACCCCGACGATCGGAAAACCCGCTTTATCGATCGCTTCCAGTGTGGTTTTTTCCTGTCTGGAAACGTCGTCATCCTTATCGACGGTGTTTTCCGGATCGACGGGTTTGGATGTATCCCCCACGCCGGGTTCCGGGGGCATTTCAGATCCCGCGTCACCCGTGGCGTCCGGCGCCGCAGCCGACGTCTCCTGCCGGGTCTTTTTCTCTTCCTGTTCGGCGTGTTTCTGCTCCGGATGCGCCTGATCCGCAGGTCCGCCGTCGGGGCGGTTCAAATCCTTGTCCCCGTTTGCCGGGGCATCCGTTTTGTTGTTTTTGTCGTCTTCGGGCATAATAAATGCTCCGTTTGCGTATAAAAGCGTTGCTGTTGTTCTTCAGAAATGCTGAATATCACAAAATATTTAAATTAATTTCAGCTGTCAACAGGATTTGCCCCAAAATGCCGGAAACCGTAGGTCGGGTTTCCAAACCCGACAGACAAGCCCCGAGTTCCGGTCCGGGGTTTTGCGGGTTTGTGCGCGTTTCTACCGTGTTTTGTCCATGCTTCGTCCACACTGTCCACACTGTCCATGTCTCGGTTCCCCGACGGCCTTCGTTTCCCGACGAAATCAATTGCCCTTCGTGGGAGCGGGCGTCGGGATGTGAATCCCGACCTACCAAACCGCACCATCTTTTCGCGTCGGACTCCATCGGGTTTTAACCGACAAAAAAAAGCGGCGGCCCCCGCAAGGGGACCGCCGCTTTTCATGTTTATCTGTTCATGCGACCGTGCGAATAGCCGCGATTCGTTTTTTGTCGGTTAATCCGGTTAATACCGGTAATGGTCCGGCTTAAACGGTCCTTCCTTCGGCACGCCGAGATACTCGGACTGCTTGTCGGTAAGCTTGCTCAGTTTGACCTGCAGGCGGGACAGGTGCAGCCGGGCAACTTCTTCGTCGAGTTCCTTGGGCAGCACGTACACCTGGTTTTCCAGGTCCTCGGTCGCAAGCTTTATCTGGGCCAGGGTCTGGTTGGTGAAGCTGTTGCTCATCACGAAGCTCGGATGCCCCGTGGCGCATCCGAGGTTCACCAGGCGGCCTTCGGCCAGCAGGATGATGGAATTGCCGGATTTGAGGTGCCACTGGTCGACCTGCGGCTTGACATTCGTCCTCTGGCAGTTCTTTTCCAGGTAGCTCACATCGATTTCATGGTCGAAGTGGCCGATGCTGCAGACGATCGCCTCGTTTCGCATCTGTTCCATGTGCGCGCCGGTGATGACATCGCAGCAGCCGGAAGCCGTAACGAAAATATCGCCGATCGGGGCCATGTCTTCCATGGTGGAGACTTCATAGCCTTCCATGGCGGCCTGCAGGGCACAGATCGGATCGATTTCAGTGACCACGACCCGGGCGCCGAACCCGCGCAACGACTGGGCGCATCCTTTGCCGACATCACCGTAGCCGGCGATTACGGCGATTTTGCCCGCTACCATCGTATCGGTGGCCCGCTTGATCCCGTCGGCCAGGGAGTCGCGGCAGCCATAGATGTTGTCGAACTTGGACTTGGTGACCGAATCGTTGACGTTGATGGCCGGAAAGAGGAGTTCGCCTTTCTTGGCCAGCTGGTAGAGGCGGTTGACGCCCGTGGTGGTCTCTTCGGAAACGCCCTGGATTTTTTCGGCCATTTTGTGCCAGTGTTTCGGATCACGCTGGTAAGATGCCTTGATCCGGTTGATGATGCACTGGTACTCGTGAACATCGTATTCTTTTTCCAGCATGGACGGATTGTCTTCCGCTTTGACGCCTTCGTGAATCAGCAGGGTAGCGTCCCCGCCGTCATCGACGATCAGGTCCGGGCCGCTGCCGTCCGGCCAGGTAAGCGCCTGCTCCGTGCACCACCAGTAATCTTCCAAAGATTCGCCCTTCCAGGCGAAAACCGCGGCAGCGCCGGACTTGGCGATGGCGGCGGCCGCATGGTCCTGGGTGGAGAAGATGTTGCACGACGCCCAGCGGATATCGGCGCCGAGCGCCTTTAAGGTGTCGATCAGCATGGCCGTCTGGATGGTCATGTGCAGACTGCCGGTGACCTTGAAACCTTTCAGCGGCTTGTCCGGGCCGTATTTTTCCCGCACAGCCATCAGGCCGGGCATTTCGTTTTCGGACAGTTCCATTTCCTTGAATCCGAACGCGGCCTGGCTGATGTCGGCTACTTTATAAGGAAGGGAAAGATCGAGTTCCGGGACAATTGCTTTGTCATTGGCGTTCATTAACATAATGGTTCCTTTCGTTTAAATTTCATGGTTGGTCGCGGCGGGAGTTGCTGTGAGTCGCCGCGAATCAAATCAGGTTATCTGTATAAACATATCAAGCTATCTTGATATTTAAATCAAATTATAGAGGTATATTTACGGATGTCAAGGAAAAATTAGGAAAGGAAGGGTGTCTCGTAGGGGCGGACCTGCGTGTCCGCCCTTATGGATCGTAGGGGCGATTCACGAATCGCCCCCGCCGATGAGGGAAGAAAGGGTGTTTTGCAGGGGCGGACCTGCGTGTCCGCCCTTTTGGATCGTAGGGGCGATTCACGAATCGCCCCCGCCGATGACGGTCGGGTTTCCCCAAACGCCGGGAACCGCAGGTCGGGTTTTCGAAACCAAGGGCGATTCGTGAATCGCCCCTACATGGGGTGTCACGCAATGGATTCGTGGGCGATTCGTGAATCGCCCCTACATGGGAGGGCCTAATCTATCGGGACGGGATTGCGGTCTATCTCCAGGGTCTGCCGCTGCAGGTCGTCGAATACGGCATCGCCTTCGAGTTCCGGATCGGTTTCGCCGTAAACAAGTTCCTTGTAGGCATCGGCCTTGTGCATGTTTATCGGAGTCATGCGAATGTCGTATTTGTGAAGTGTGTTTCCGGTCTGGTCGTAGGTATAGATCGGGCCGTATTCCAGCGGTTCGCCATTGGAAAGCACCTGCGGTGCATAGATCTTGAGGTCGGCTACCGTGGCGGCTTTTGGCGGCGGGGCCAGATGGAGCAGTTCGGCGAACAGGTCCAGGGCGGCCATTACTTCCTTTTTATCCCTGGCAGCGAGTGCGGTTGCGCCATCCATGGCAATCCCTTCAATATCTTCCGGAACAAATGAAAGGTCCAGGTCGGCAAGAATCCGGTGCCGGACCTTTTTTACCGTTTCCGGCCCCATCGAGACGACCACGTCTTTGTCATTTAAAATCTTGCGGATATTCCGGATGCTGATCATTTCCTTGGTGGTCGGGTTTTTGCGCAGTTCTACATCCGGGACGGTCGTGTCGTAAATTTTCATTTCATTGTCCAGGAGCAGGATATTGCTCTTGTCCTTTGAAAAGTCAGTGGCATACATTTCCAGATCCCGCTCGGTCCTGGACTGGAAGCCTGCCATGTTCAAAAGGGTGCGCATGACCGGTTTGTCGATATGCCGCTCGCTGCCGGACGGCCCCATGGAATGGATTACCTTGTCGGTGAGCCGGTCGACCTGAATCTTCTTCCTGAGATTTTCTTTAAATGACATGGCGTACCTGCTTTGGTATGAAAAAGTTGTGAACCCTGAATGGCAGGGCGGACATGCAGGTCCGCCCCTACGGTTTTAACTTTGAACTTTGAACCTTGAACCCCGAACTTCCTTAAACACTGGCAGGGCGGACACGCATATCCGCCCTAACGGTTTTAACCTTGAACCTTGAACCCTGAACCTTGAACTTCCTTAAACAATAACCATGAAAACCCAAAAAACCATCCTGCTGATCCATCCGCCGGTGGCCAAACCGTGTGAACCGCCGGCCGGCATCGCAAAACTTGCCGGTGCGCTCCGGGCCAACGGGATTTCCTGCCGGGTGTTTGATGCGAATCTGGAGGGGCTTTTATATCTGCTCGATCACCGGCCGGCAGTCGATGACACCTGGTCGCGACGGGCGGTAATGCATTTGCCGAAGCACATCGACGACCTGCGCACCGAATCCCTGTATGCCGGCATGGACCGGTACAAGCGGGCGGTGGCAGACGTCAACCGGGTGCTCCATGTGGCGGGACTGGCCCATGGGGTGCAGCTTACCCTTGCCAATTACCAGGATCCGGAACTTTCCCCGGTGCGCAGCCGGGACCTGGTGGCCGCGGCCCGGCACTATCGGAAAAATCCGTTTTCCCCTTTTTTTGAAAAGCGGCTGGACGGGCTGTTTTCGGAGCAGATGCCCGATATCGTCGGCTTTTCTGTCAATTTCATGAGCCAGGCGATCTGCGCCTTTGCCATGGCCGGCTATCTCCGGGCGCGCCATCCCGGTATCCGGATTGTTTTCGGCGGCGGCCTGATCACCTCCTGGATGCGGATTCCGGGGTTTGACGATCCGTTCGAGGGCATTGTCGATGACCTGGTGGCCGGACCGGGTGAGGGGGCGCTGCTGGCCCTGTGCGGCCGGGCCGAAAAAGCAGTTGTTGCCGATGCCGGCTACGATTTCACCGGTTTTCCGGTCGACCGGTACCTCGCCCCGGGATTCATCCTGCCGTACAGCGCATCGGACGGGTGCTACTGGC
>JAGXHH010000226.1 GCA_024636355.1 Desulfobacteraceae bacterium
ATGACCGGGTCTTTATCTTCGACTACAAGGTCCGGGCGCAACTGCCGGATGTCCTGCCGCACGGCCGGGTGACCCTGTATGGTGTGGTTTACAACCTGTTTAACACCCATTATATCTATCGCAAGGTCTATCCCCAGCCGGGCCGCTGGGTCGAGGGCGGCATGGTTTACCAATTCTGAATTGGGATATCTGGTTATCCGGTTCGCTCCAGTGATGGATAATCCTAAACTTTTTGGTGCCAAGGCGATGAATCTCCTCTCGCAGAGGCGCTGGGATCGCAGAGGAACTCTCCGCGTCCTCTGCGGCTTTGCGAGAGAAATCATTAACTGGAGTTTTCCGTATAACCAAATTCGGATATTCGAATGCCGTACTTTTCCGAAGCAAAAAAGGTGGTCGGACTTCTGCTGCTGATCGGCATCGGGTTGTGGATGCCGGCGTGCAGCAGCCCGGATCCGGGCGATAAAAAGCCGGAGGCGCACGAAAATATTCTGCGGATCGACGTAGACGCCCCCCTGGTCACCCTGGATCCGAATGCGGTTAACGGCCATTGCGCATCCATTGTTTTCCCGCTCCTCTACAGCTACCTGTTTGTGCCGGACCATTCCGGAACGCTCCAGCCCGACCTGGCGACCCATTGGCAATACGATCCGGAAAGCTGCACCTATACCATTACCTTGCGGGACGGGGCGCGCTTTCATGACGGCACACCTGTTACAACGGCCGATATCTGCTATTCCCTCCACCAATCCCAAAATGTCCGTCCCGCGTGTTATAAACGGATTCAGGCCGTGCGGGCCATATCGGACCTGGAGTTTTTCATTCGGCTGGAATCAAATGATCCGCAGTTTCTGCAAAAAATATGGGACGTGGAAATCGTTTCCGAACCCGGGGACAAACAGATGGACTATTACCATGCCCCAATCGGATCCGGCCCATTCCGCTTTTCCGGACGGCAGGGGGAAGATCGGGTTTATTTGACGGGCAATCCCGATTATCACGGGGGGCGGCCGGCACTTGCCGGCGTGCTGTTTACCTATGCGCCGGACAAGGAAAAGACCTGGACCCGGCTCCTTGCCGGTCAGACCGATATCGCCCCCAATATTTGCCCGGGGACGTATGAACGATTGAAACCCTACGCAGATCAATTCTATTTCGATATTTCCGTTTCAAACCGGTATACGATCCTGCTCTACAATACCCGCGACCCGTTGTTTGCCGACAAACGGGTCCGCCGCGCCATGGCCTGCGCCATCGACAGTCGCTATATCGTCGACCAGATCTTCAAGGGCCAGGCGGAACCGGCGACCGGCCCCATGGGTGTCGACTCGCCGTTTCACAGTCCGGCGGCAACCCTGCCGCCCTATGATCCCGAAAAAGCGTTGGAACTGCTGCACCAGGCGGGATGGCGCTTCGGCCCGGAAGGGAAATACCTTGTCAAGGACGGACGCCCCTTTTCCTTTACCCTGTTCATTGCGGAGGAATACGAAACAGAAAAGCAGGTGGCCCGATACATCCAGCTCTGTTTCAACGACATCGGCATCCAAATGCACATCGACGCCCTGCCGATGGATCAAATGGTATACCGATATTTTTCCAACGATCAATTCCAGGCGGTCTTGACGGAACTGCATTGTGCACAAAACAGGCCTGAGTTTCTCCAAACGATCTGGTCACCCGTTTCTTCTGATTGCGCCATAGCAGGATGCTTTTATAATGCCGATGTAACCCGGTTGCTAAATCAGGCCGTCAACATTGACGAGCCCGGGCGAAAAAAAGCCCTCCTGCAACAGGTTGATACGCTCATCTGCGATCTCCAGCCGGGCACCTTCCTGTTTCACAAGAAATTTATTGATGCCATGTCCAAACGTTTTGATCTTAATCACCCGTTCGAAATGTCCACCCTGGGGATATACGACTTGCAGCATGCCCGCCTTTCTGGTAATTAATCGTCATCAACCGGCTTATTCTACAAGCGGAAGATCGTCTTTACCGTTTAATGGAGGCGCTTGCCATTTCGTTCTGCTTTTTAATAACCATTTACAAGCAAGGAGAAACCATGTTGAAAAAGAAAGCCAGAATTATCGTTGTGCAGACAGGCAGTTACCGTGTCAACGAGACTCCCCCGAAATGCTGTGTTGGTTCTCCCAATACCCGCAACTGATTCCACTTTTATGATGATGGGAAGAAACGATTCCCTATGACCTTGAAAAAATCGCGATTCACCGTGGCAGTGCCGTATGCGAACGCCCCGGACGACTATATCATCGTGTACCAAACGATGACAGCCGCTTTTGTCCTGATCGGAAGCGAAGACTGGAGTATCGTATGCCAAGCCCCGGACCGATCCGATCCCGAAACCCGGCGGTTTCTCCGTCAGCAGGGGTTTTTCTTACCCCGCGGGACCGATGAAACGGTCGTCTACCAATGCTGGAAAGACCAGCACATGCATGATTTTTCCACCATTACCTCCAAGGTTTTGGTGACCCGGCGGTGCAACCTGCGCTGCCGCTACTGCGTGCTCGATGCCGGCGGTCGGGATATGACACAGGAGACGGCCGCCCGGATGGATGCGTTTTACCTGTCGTATATCGAGGAAAAACGGCCGCGATCGGTCCGGGATGATTTCCTCGGCGGGGAGCCCCTGCTCAATTCCGATATCATAGAAGAATGCGCGGGCCGGCGCCTGGCCCACTGCAAAGCACACGGCATTGCCTACGCTTTCACGATAACCACCAACGGCACGTTGCTTGCCCCGGAACGCGTTTCGAAGTTAAAAACTGTCGGGCTCAGCAGCATCAACGTCAGCATGGCCGGTCCGAAAACCGTACACGACCGCCTCCGGCCCTCGGCCGATGGCGGGAAAACCTATGGGCGCATTCTCGCCAACCTGGCGGCAATATCCGGCATGGTCCCCGTAACTATCGAATGCCAGTATGACAGCGGGGCTGCCGATTACCAACGCATGCCGGAAATGCTGACCGATTTTAAAAATCGCGGCATCGAAATCGAAGCGGTCCATTTTACCCCCATCCTCCCCCGGCAGGGGGAAAACGCGTTCCACTGCGGCGTCGGCGATCCCGGCATCAGCCTGGAGCTGATGGCAATGGCCCGGCAGCACGGCCTGGCGGAACCCCTGGAAGCCCCCTCCAGCCTGTGCCTGGCCGAACGCCGGGCCCGGTTCGTGTTCGACATCGACGGCTCTCTCATTGCCTGCCCCGCATTAAACGAAGGGGAACAGGCCTACGGCAATGTCGATTCCGGCATCGATTTTGTCAATGAGGCGCAGCTCCTGTACCGGCAACTGCCGGAAAAATGCATGGAAGACTGTCCGCTCCTGCCGATGTGCAGGGGCGGCTGCCGGCATCAGGCCATGGTTTTCCAGGGCGATTTCAACGGAATCGACTGCCGTTACGATGCCATGTACCGGCATTTGGAGGCCTATTTGCAGCAGCGGGCCGCACAGGTTATGGACAGCGGTCACAGCGCATGACCCTATCGCCGAAATCACGCCTGCTTTACAAGTTCCTGAAATTTTTGCTGCCGTTTACCGTCCTGACAATCACCGGCACGTCACTGGTGTTATCCGTTATCGTGTATCGCTACCTGGAGCAGATCGTCCGACGCGACTATACGCAGATCGTCAAGCGGTCGGCCGGGGAAATCGACATTTTCCTGGCCGGTGCCAGGCAGCACCTGGAAGGCCTCGGACTGATTATGGCAGCGGTCAAGTTGGACCAATGGCAGAAGGAAATCGCCATCACGGCGTTTCTGCACAAGACCCCGGAATTCGACTATGCTAAACTGATCGAGGCCGGAAACCAGAATCTCCTTCAAACGGGGTTAAATGAGCCGGGTTTCGCCGATGTCAGGCAGAACATTGTCGCCCAGGCCTTTTCCGGAAGGTTCGCATCATCGGGTGTCATGCGCAGTGATGCCGGTTTGCCCGTCATCCTCATGGGGGTGCCGGTTTCAACAAGGGACCGGGTGGCCGAAGTGCTGTTGGCCCGGCTGAACCTGAATTCGGTCTGGAACGTCCTGGAAGGGATTTCCATCGGCGAAAGCGGCCAGGTCTACATCATGGACTTGTCAGGCGGTTACATCGCTCACCGGCGGATGGACCGGGTGGTCAAAGGCCCGCCGGAAAAAATTCCGGAAATCCTTTCGAAACTCAAGGCCGATCCACGGGCCACACTCCAGTGGACCGAGGATAACCCTGACGGCCGTACCTATCACATCGGCGCACTGATCGGTGATCATAACTGGGTGATTGCCTTGAGCCAGCCGGTTTCGGAGACCTATGCCTTATTGTATCACAATGGGATCATGGCGGCCCTGATCACGGCATTGCTGGGCGCCTTTTCAGTTTTTTTCGCCTTGCGCCAGAGCCGCAAGTTTCTAAGGCCGGTCAGCGAGTTGCATCAACAGGTTCTGGCCCTCAGCCGGGGCGAGCTGGACCGTAAGGTCGATATCCGGACAAACGACGAGATCGAGGCCCTTGGCCATGCATTCAACGAAATGACCGATGCCTTAAAGGCGCATATCGCCAGGGAGGTGGAAAGCGCTCGTGAACTGGTTCACGCCCGCAATCTGGCCACTCTGGGAACGGCATCCAGCAAGATAAATCATGAAATCGGAAATTTCCTCAATGATACGAACATGGCTATCTTCGCATTGAAAGGGGAGAATTTAAGCAGCAGAGGTTCGAGAATTCTGGATCTACTTGAAAACGAATCCAGGGAGCTCAACACGTTTATCCGGAGTTTACTCGATTTTGCCCGCAAGCCGCAACTCCAGCTGCAGTTGCTTTCCATTGAGCCCCTGCTGTGCAATGTGATGGACATTTACCGGCAGGCAGCCGAACACGCGGGCGTCGATCTTGTCCTTGACTGGCCGGAGACCATGCCGCCGGCCTGCGTTGACAGCGGTCTTTTTGCCCGGGCCGTGCACAACCTTATTAAAAACGCACTCGATGCCATGCCCGAAGGCGGGGTACTCCGTATCCTCGGCAATCACACCGACGGGGTAATTGAAATCCGGTTTGAAGATACCGGCTGCGGGATAGACCCGGTAACGGCGAATCGGATCTTTGAACCGTTTTTTTCCAGCAAGTCCGGCAGCGGCACCGGCCTGGGGCTGCCGATTGTACAGAACATTGTCGATGCCCACCAAGGCGCCATTGAATGCCGTAGTACCCCGGGCATCGGCACCACTTTTGTCATTCGACTTCCCCTTGGAAACGGAAAAACCGCATCAATTGTGAATTGTGAATAGCTAACTTTGAATTACGGAATCTCGAATGAAAGAAAATGCCACTGGAATTTTCCGGATAACCAAAGTGGCTAATTCACCAGGGACAAGACCTTGACCACTATGCTCAGAATCCACTGCAATCCCGCTCTGAGAAAATCCCAGGCGTGTTCCATGAGCCCCTTGTCTTTCACTTCCCCTCCCGGG
>JAGXHH010000227.1 GCA_024636355.1 Desulfobacteraceae bacterium
AGGCGGCCGATATTACCTACCGGGTGGATTCCGGACCTTATGTGGAAATGGGGCGCACGTTTTTCGTCGGCGATTTCAAAACCCGGCGAAGCATATTAAACCGGCAGATGGCCCTTGAGCCCGGAGACCCGTTTTCATTAAGGGAACTGCTCGAATCCCAGAGCAATATCCGCAACATCTACGCCCTTGATTCAGCCCAGTTCCAGACATTCGGCCTGGAGGAAAGGGCCCCCCGGGTCGATATGGTGGCCGAAGTGCAGGAAAAAGAACCGTATTATGCCCAGTTTACCACCGGCTATGATACATGGCGCGAACTCTACGTCGACACGGCGGTCGGCACCGTCAATTTTCTCGGGTTGAACAAGGAGATCCGTGCCGGACTGCAATGGAGCCAGATCGGCTACCTGGCGCAGCTCGGGATTATCGAACCGAGCCTGCTCGGCTCGCGGATCGTGGCAAACGGCATCCTCTACACGGAAGAAATCGAGGAACTCAACCAGAATTTCGGCGTACGGACCTCCGGTGCGGCCGCCGGGCTTTCCCGTGATTTCGAGAAATATTATACGGCCACACTCAACGTCCGATACGAAACCCGGGATCAGTTCCGGACAGACGACTCCCCGATTCCCCCGGAAGACGAGGCTCTGTATGACTCTCGAACGGTGGTTGTCACCACGCCCGGGATATCCCTCAACAAGGTCGACTCGTTTATTCGTCCCACCCGGGGAGTGCGGGCCCGGTTCAGCGTCGACATCTCCCGGGGAATCGAAAACTCCCTGGACGATTTCTACAAGTACCTGTTCGACACCCGCTACTACTACACCCCGGTTACTCCGGTTACACTCGCCTTTCACGGTCGCTTCGGCTACATCGATCCGACCGGATCGGAACGCATAGTGCCCGAGGATCAGCTCTTCTTTCTGGGGGGGACCTCCGATGTCCGGGGCTTTTCCGAAAACGAACTCCGGACGGATGCCGCGGGTGATCCGATCGGCGGGAAAACGGCCATCCTGGGCAGCATGGAAGTCCGCATGGACGTCGGCATGAACTTCGAACTCGTCACCTTTCTGGATGCGGGGGCCGTCAGGCGTCCGCTCCATGGCGAAGGGTCGGACGATTTTCGCTATTCGACCGGCCTCGGCCTGCGCTACATCACGGCAATCGGCCCCATCGGCCTCGTATACGGCCACAAGCTCGACCGAAAATCCGGCGAAAGCGCCGGCGCATTTCATTTCAATATCGGGTATACGTTTTAAGGGCGGGTTGAAAGGGCGGGTTCAAGGTTCAGGGTTCAAGGTTAAGGTCAAAACCGGCAGCCGGGCTGGTTGTGTAGGTCGGGATTCACATCCCGACGCTTTTCGTCAAGACCAGCAAGAACTCAGGGTTAAACACCAATGTCTCACGATTGACGGGTATACGTTTCAGGGCAGGTTGAAGGGCGGGTTCAAGGTTCAAGGTTCAGGGTTCAAGGTTCAGGGTTCAAGGTTAAGTCAAAACCGGCAGCAGGGCTGGTTGTGTGGGTCGGGATTCACATCCCGACGCTGGAGTTTGGACATTCTACCCGCCCCGGAAGGGCGATTCGTGAATCGCCCCTACGAATGGCGAACGCCCTCACGTTGTAGGGGCGATTCACGAATCGCCCCCGGGCGGGGAGAACCCCCGCCCGGTTGTATATTTAACGCTCCGTATACCGGGATGTTTCATTCTTGAATACAATTGATCGCCATATGGCGAGGATCGTAACGAAAATCCCGGTTACCCAGAGGTTCCAAGGGGTCATAAAGGTTGCCGAAAAAGCGGAAAGCATCAGCCAGATGCCCAGGATACCATTAAGGATTCCCTGCCACTGCCCCCGGAAGGTCCAGAATCCGAAAAACGCGATCAAAAATCCGGATGTGAAAAAATTCCAGTACTCCACGTACCAGAATCCCGAAAAAAGTACCCAGAGCCCCAGCACAATATTAATCCATGCCTGCCACATCTATAAAACCTCCTCTTCTTCTATGTCCCTGCTCTTGCTCTTGCTCTTAATCTTGCTCTTAATCTTAATCTTGCTCTTAATCTGAAAAATTTCAAATCTGCTCATCCGTATCGCTCAAGCAATCATTTCCTAAAAATTGCGTATCCATTACGGATTCAGGATCGAATGGAACAGACTCAAGCGGGTTTGGACATATCCCTCATCGGCGGGGGCGATTCGCGAGGGGGCGATTCGTGAATCGCCCCTACGAATGACCATTGCGTTGCACCGCATCCGGGTATTGATCCGGAATAATTACGTCTGATGAAAAATGGAGGTATTCTATTATCCGATGTAGGGGCGATTCACGAATCGCCCTGCCGGGATTCGGCAGAATGTTCAAGAGTAAGAGCAAGAGCAAGATCGCAGGATCGTTCCTGCCATAGGATAAAAGGTGCCGCTTGATCTTCAGCTCCTGCCGTACAACCACGTCCACTGCGCCAGCTTTTTGCGCACCGATTCGAGCGACAAATTATTGTTCAGGCGCCAGCCCCAGTTGCCTTCCGCCCAGGAAGGACGGTTCATACGGTCTTCGGCCCCGAGTCCGAAGATATCCTGCACGGGAAAAATCGCGGTATCGGCCACCGATCCCATGACCAGGCGGATCATGACCTCGTGCGCCCGTTCCGGGGCAAAGCGGAACCCGGCGTAATGCGCCAGCCGGCTCCGGGTCTCCTCGTCCGCCTCGGCCTCGTACCAGCCGCGAGATGTGTTGTTATCGTGGGTGCCGGTATAGGCGATGCAGTGCCGGATGTAGTTGTGGGGCGCGAGGTGGTTTTCGGGCAGGCTGCCGTCGAGTCCGAACTGGAGCACCCGCATGCCCGGCAGGTTGAACACGCCGATGACCTCCCGCACATCGGCGGTAATGGTCCCCAGGTCTTCGGCAAAAAACGGCATGAACGGAAACCGCTTCTGCAGCCGGCGCATCAGCTCATAAACGGGCGCGGCTTTCCATTCACCATTAATGGCGGTCGTTTCCCCGGCCGGTACTTCCCAATAGGCGACGAGTCCCCGGAAGTGGTCGATCCGGACAGTTTCAAACAGCTGCAGGTTGCGCTCGATCCGCGCGATCCACCAGTCGAACCCGCGTTCTTTCATCCGGTCCCACTGATAAATCGGATGCCCCCAGAGCTGACCGGTTTCACTGAAGTAATCCGGCGGCACGCCGGATAACGCGACGGAATTTCCGTGTGCGTCCAGCTTGAAGAGGTCCGGGTGCGCCCAGACATCGGCGCTGTCATGCTGCACGTAGATCGGCAGGTCGCCCACGATCCGGATATTCCGGAGCCGGCACCAGGCACGGAGGCGCTGCCACTGGACAAAAAAGAGATACTGCAAAATTTTTTCGTCCTCGATCCGATCCGCCATGCTGGTTTTCATCTCCATCAGCGCGTTCGGCTCCCGGTACCGGATCGGATCGGGCCAGCGGTTCCAGGGCAGTCCGTCATACTGCTCCTTGATCGTGCGAAACAGGGCGAAATCGTCGAGCCAGTGCCCCTCCCGGTTGCAGAAGCGGCGGTAGGCGAGCGGGCGGGATTGCTGCTTGAATCGTTCCAGTGCGATCTGCAGCAACCGCTCCTTGAAAACGGTCACCTCTTCGAACTCGACCTCGTGGTCCGAAAATTCCGGGCAGGACTGCAGGTCCTTTTCCTCCAGCAGCCCGTCGCGCAACAGCAGATCCGGGCTGAGCAGCAGGGGATTTGCGGCAAATGCCGAGATGCTCTGGTACGGTGAGTTGCCGGACTCCCCTGCTGTGGGATTGAGCGGCAGAATCTGCCAGTAATGCTGGCGCGATGCGGCCAGCCAGTCGACAAACCCGTAGGCGGACGGTCCCAGGTCCCCGATGCCGTATCGCGACGGCAGCGAAGTGATGTGACAAAGGATGCCGCTGGCGCGATACGTCATGATCGGACCTCTCCGATTAACAGGGCGGCGGGGAACCGGCCCATGACCGCTGCCGCCTCCAGGTTCCTGTCCGAAACCAGGCGTTCGCCGGTCAGGCGGTTTTCCCAGTGAGTCGGTGCACCGCCCGGAAGGACAACCGCTGTCTCCTTCCAGACGCCTTCCCCGATCGGATCCTGGCCGGGTTCGATGACGCCGGTCAGAAATCTGGGCACCACGGTGACAGACCAGGCCGGCGGCCGTATCCGGGCAAATGCCAGGAGATTTTCGGCATACTGACCGGTGATCTCAAGGGGCAGGATATCGCCTGCTTCGAATAAATCGGAAAATTCCTTTCGAGCGGCCAGGGCGGCGGCTGTCAGGTGCATCTTGATGCGGCCGTCGGTCTTGTTTTTCAGCAGATCTTCCAAAAGAGCACCTTTTCCCTCTTTCGTTTCACGAAAGCGGTTGAGTGCCTGCTGACGGGGGGCATAGTCGACCGGCCGGCGGTTGTCCGGGTCGACCAGGCTGAAATCAAAAAATTCCGTTCCCTGGTAGATGTCGGGAATCCCCGGCGCGGTGGTTTTGATCAACGCCTGGGACAAGCTGTTGAAGATGCCGTAATGGGATACTTTTTCAAAAAAAGATCGGAACCCGGCGATAAACCCGTTATCTGAGATACTCCTCGGGTCGAACAGCCGGGCGATGAACTCGCGGCACCCCGCTTCATATGCGTCATCCGGCGCTTCCCAATTCGTGTACGCTTTGGCCTCACGGCCGGCCTTGACGACATAATCCTGCATCCGTACGGAAAACCCCCGGCGTTCTTCGGGATCAAACGGGTACGCCCCGAGAAGCGTCTGGTAGATCAGGTATTCGAGATTGGCGTCGGGAACCGGGCTGCCGTTGGCTTCCGATTTTATGGCGGCATTTGCCTCCTTCCAGGAAAGGACCTGGCGTTCCCATTCCCCGGGAATTTCCGTCAGTACCCAGAGGCGCGCCCGGACATCTTCGCCCCGTTTCGTGTCATGGGTGGCCGTCGCATTGAGCGAATGCGGCCAGCGCTCCAGGCGATGCCGGAGGAACCCGTAAAACGATTCGTCGGTCGTACCGATCAATTCCGGTGCGCCGCCCACTTCATTTACCGCGGAAAACCGGTGGTAATTATAAAGGGCGTTGTCCTCTACCCCCTTGGCTGCAAGCGGGGCCGTGAACTGCTGGCACTCGATAACCCAGTCGCGCCACAACGCCGGCTCGGCATCCATTTCTTCAGCCGGACCGTCGAAATATTCCGGATCGAAGGCAAGCGTCCAGATGCGTTCGAGAAAATCAAATTCATATGCATGGTCCGGGTTGATTTTCCGGGCGCCTTCGAGTGCGGCGGTGAAATAGTGCCCGTCTGCTTCACTGCGGCTGTCTTCATCCACGTAGGTCCGGTAGACGCCGAATGCCGCCAGCAGTTCGGACAATGCGGCCTTGAGCCGGGGCGGGGCAATGTCTTTGCCGTACCGGTGACTGGCCGCGATCCGGGCCAGTCCGTTAACAAGGTTGTCCAGGTCGCCCGAAAGCTGTTTTTCCATCACGCGCCGTTTGCCGGCACGGACAATCTCTTCAAAGGAGCGCTGTTCGCCGGTAAACCGGCGGTAAAGGTCGTCCAGGGAAACGGCGCTTTTTCGACGGCAGAACACGCCGGAAACCCGGGCGGCAAACTCGTAGCCGGTGGTTCCCTGGACCGGCCAGTCCAACCGAAGAACTTCATCTTCGGCCAGGATCTTTTCCACGGCGATATAGGTGTCGGGCAGCTGCTGCCGAAGTCGATCCAGGTACGCCTTCGGATCTCGCAGACCATCGACGTGATCGATCCGGACGCCGGTAAAAACCCCGGTCCGGCAGAACCGGAAAATCATTTTATGGGTTTCAAATCTGAAAACCTACGTTTTCATGAACATGAAAACTTAGTCTTCTATGCAAAAGCAGCGTTTGATATTGAATACCTGTCTCTTATACACATCTCCGAGCCCAC
>JAGXHH010000228.1 GCA_024636355.1 Desulfobacteraceae bacterium
AGCATGAACCCAAGCTGGCTGATGGTCGAATAGGCCCACACCTGCTTGATGTCCCGGCTCACCATGGCCATGGTGGCGGACAGCAGCATGCTGATGGTGCCGATCGCCAGACAAACAGTCATGACCACATCCGATTGTCCCAAAAACGGGAATAACCGGCCGAACAGGAAAACGCCGGCAGCCACCATGGTAGCCGAATGGAGCAGCGCACTGACCGGGGTCGGCCCCTCCATGGCATCCGGCAGCCAGGTCATCAGCGGGAATTGGGCGCTTTTGCCGATGATGCCGCCGAAGACCAGAAGGCCGGAAACCGTGACCAGGGTCGGGCTTAATTCATGGGCCGCATGGTTTAAGTCGAGAATGCTCAGACTGCCGCCCCATACCAGCAGGATGAGCCATCCCCAGAAAAACAGGGTATCGCCCGCCCGGGTCATGACAAACGCCTTTTTGCCGGCCTGGCTTGCGGAAAACTTCTCGTACCAGAACCCGATGAGCAGGTAGGAGGAAAGCCCCACCAGTTCCCAGAAAATAAACAACTGCAGGATATTGGGCGCAAGGACCAGGCTGATCATGGCCCAGGCAAACAACGACATGAAGGCGAAATACCGGGCATAGCCGGGATCACCTTCCATATAACCGAGCGAATAGAACTGAACCAGAAAGGCGATAACCGTGACGATCACCAGCATGAGCAGGCCTAACGGATCGAGCAGCGCGCCGATCGGAATCACCAGGTTTCCGGAAATCATCCATCGGAACGTCGACTCCAGCGGGGCATCCAGATGCCGGTGCCGGACCAGCAGGAAAACGGCGCAGAACAGTGAACCGGCGATCGCGCTGACGGATACCGCTGCCGCGGCTTTCGGATAGCGGCGCAAAGACACCATAATAATGCCGAAGGCAATAAGCGGCAGCAGCGCGGCAGCCCAGGCGAGTGAGAAAGACAGGAGCGGTATGGGTTCAGGAGACATGTAAGTGCCTTTTTATTTTTTTGATCCGTGATCCAATTACCCAAGCAACTGGTTTTTCATGCTCATGCTCATGCTCATGCTCTTGCTCTTGCTCTTAATCTTAATCTTGCTCTTGATCTTGATGTTCTCGTAAAAAGCATTTTTTTCTCGCCAAGACGCAAAGGACGCAAAGAAAAACAGTTGATTTTAATAGATTACCTTGGCGTTCTTTGCGTCTTGGCGAGAGATACAGTTTTTAACGACCGCATCAATCTAAAATCTTAATCTTTATCTTAATCTTAATCTTAATCTCGAAAACTTGTTCTGATTAAGATTAAGAGCAAGAGCAAGAACCGCCTACTCCAGCCGGCACACATTCCCCTCGATGCATTTCGGGTCGATCGTGCCGGTCTGCCGGTAGATGCAGACGATCAGCGCCAGGCCGACGGAAACTTCTGCGGCGGCAACGGCCAGGATGAACAATGCGATCGCCTGGCCTTCGATCTGCTGCAGCTGGAGGCCGGCCCCCACGAACGTCACGGCTGCGGCATTGAGCATTATCTCCAAGCCGAACAGAATCATGATCAGGTTCCGCCGGGTTATGGTGCAGACCATCCCGATCAAAAACAGGATGCCGCCAAGCAGGATCACGTGGGTGTATGGCACGATCATGATGCGTCTCCTTTATTCGTTCTCCGCCGCATCCCCGACAATCCAAGATGCAGTGCACCGATCAGGGCGACCAGGAGCAGCAGTGAAATCATTTCGATTGCCAGCCAGTGCCGGGAGAACAGGTAGTGCCCGAAATCGGCAGGCGATGCGATGGCTGAGGCCATCGGTTCCCGGGCCGCCGGTTCGGATACAAGCATCAGCAGGACGACCGCCCCGAAATAGATGCCGCATATAACCCCGACCGCAACGTAGTGCCGGACTGGAGATGCGCGTCTTTCCGGTGGCTCTATCCGTATCATCATGACGATGAACAAAAAGAGCACCATAATCGCCCCGGCATAGATGATCACCTGGAGAATCCCCAGCAACGGGGCGCCCAGGAGAAAAAACAGGAGCGCACTGCCCAGAAATGAGACCACCAGGTAAAGCACGGCATGCACCATGTTTTCCCGGGTGACCGCCATGCCTGTGGAAATGATCATCAGGGCGGCAATGATGTAGAAGATGATGGAGTAAATGGTCATTTTTTTAATCTCTTAAGAATCCAGGAGCCAGGAGCCAGAATTCAGAATAAAGCAAAAATCCAGAATCCAGAATCCAGGAGCCAGGAGCCAGAATAAAAGCAAATCGAATATTGTATATGGTTGGTTTTTGCTGGTTCTCAGGAGCTGGAGAACCAGAGAAAAACCAGAGCAAGCGGAGCTTTGGAACCAGGTCTGGCTCCTGGATTCTTTCTTCTGGCTTCTGCCCTTCCTTCTGGCTCCTGGCTCCTGGATTCTGGATACTGGCCCTTTCACGGCATATTCGTCCTCACGTCTACCGGCTTTTCCTCTTTGACATGCTCCCCCTTGCCGGCGGACTTTGTGACTATCCCGGCGTAGGCGTAAAAATTGTAATTTTTGTCCTTGCCGCAATGGTCCACCTGGAGGTCCGCTTTTTCGTAGACCATCTTCAGGATGTCCCGTTTCGAATTTTCGAAAAACGGCGTGAGCTGAATTGCCGACGTGGGACAGGCCTCTTCGCACAGCCCACAGAAGATGCACCGGCCGAAATTGATCCGGAACCATTTCGCATAGCGCCTGCCGCTATCGGCTTCCGCCGCCTGCATGGAAATGCAGTCAACCGGGCATACGGCCGAACACAGGTAACAGGCAACGCATCGCTCCTGACCATCCGGGTCCGAGGTAAGGATGATCTGCGCCCGGGACCGGGCCGGCAGCGGCCGCTTGTATTCGGGGTATTCCTCGGTAAACGGGCCCCGGAACAGGTTCTTCAGGGTGGTGTAAAACCCCATGTAGAGGGCGTATGCGATTTCGATAAGGACTTTCATGTTATTTAAAAACCCGATTACGATTATGGGCTGCATCCAATGGCAATGCGCTAAAAAGCCACTATAAATACCCCTGTTATTACGATATTGATCAATGCCGCCGGGATCAGGATTTTCCAGCCGAGGGTCATGAGCTGGTCGTAGCGGAAACGCGGGAGGGTGGCGCGGATCCAGACCATTATTATGGAAAAACCGATGATTTTGATGAGCAGCCATATGGGCCCGGGCAGGAACGGCCCCCGCCAGCCGCCGAGGAAAAAGACGGCAATCAGTGCGCCAAGGACCTGCATCTGCACATATTCACCCAGGAAAAAAAGTCCGAAGCGCATGCCGCTGTATTCGATATGGTACCCGGCCCCCAGTTCGGCCTCCGCCTCGGGCATATCAAACGGGATCCGCTTGCTTTCGGCAAGTGCGCTGATGAAAAAGATGATGAACGCGAGCGGCTGAACAATGATAAACGGCCACTTCGCCTGGGCGTTGACGATTTCGACCAGGCTGAAGGAACCGGCCATCATGACCACCGGCACGATTGAAAGCCCCAGAGCCAGTTCATAACTGATCATCTGGGCCGCACCCCGGATGCCGCCGAGCAGTGCGTACTTGGAATTCGACGCCCATCCGCCCAGGGCCACTCCGTAAACGCTCAACGACGTAAGGGCGAATGCATACAGGAGTCCCACGTTGATATCGGATATGACCATGGGGATTTCATGCCCCCCGATGATTATCGGCTTGCCGAACGGGATTATCGCAAATGTCAGCAGCGCCATAGAGGCCACGATTACGGGCGCGAGTTGAAAAATACCCCGTTCCGCACCGTCGAGCACGACATCTTCTTTGACCAGGAGCTTGATGCCGTCGGCGATCGGCTGCAATATGCCGAAAATGCCCGCACGGTTTGGACCGATCCTTGCCTGGAACCGGCCGAGCAGCTTTCTTTCGACAAGCACCAGGTAAGCGGCAAGCAGCAGCACCACCGTCAGCACCAGGGTGATCTTAGCCATCAATATGAAATATCCGAGCGTCCAGAGCCACATGGTTTACGCCTTCTTTTCGATTCGAATCCGGTCTTTCGGCACAATAAACCGGGATGAACGGGCAAACTGCTGCCAGAAAAGGTCGGGACAACGATAAACGATCAGCGTACCCGGCGCGATGCGTTCAGAGAGGCGAAGCGTCAGTTCCAGCGGTCCATACGGCAGTTGCAGTCTTGCCGCATCCCCGTCCGAAGCATCGAAAAGCCGGGCATCGGAGGCTGCCATCCACATTTCGGGATGTTTCGCATACCCTTCCAGGCATGGCGACCGCTGCGCCATCGGCTCATCGCCGAAAACGGCAGCCACCGGCAGCAGCAGATACTCACCCAGCGACTGTATTTTTCTTCCGCCCGTTTCCCTTGCCGTTTTGCGCCGGGCTTCCGGCAGATAAAGCCGAATGCCTTCAGATGTAAAGTTGGCTGCCTTTTCCAGGACCGGGAAGGTCTTCCCCATCCAGTCGAGCAGCAGGTCATGGCTTGCGGGCGGCTGCCGGTCCGCCAGCCACCAGGCCATCCGCCATGCAGGGGAAATATCGCCGGCCGGAATGTCAGGCCGTATTATCCGGGGCGGATGGCCGCCCTGCCCTGTTATTTTGATGGGCGTTCCGCCGGCATAGGCGGGCGGCGACCATTGTGCCCGGCCTTCCTGGTTGACGTAGATGCCGCCTGCTTCGAAAATGCTGAGAGTCGGAATGATGATATCGGCCCGGTGGAGTATTTCCGTTGCCATAAAATCGGCGACGACCAGAAGTTCCAATTGTTCGAGCGCTTGAATCAGTCGCTGCCGGTCGGAAAACGTGTCCCACAGGTCACTTTCCACAATTACAAGCGCTTTGATCTCCCCGGATTCGATCCGTTCGATCAGGTCTTCCGCCGTTTCGCCGATTTCATCGAGAAGCGCTGCCCCGTAGCTGTTGGCCGCCGGCAACGTATAAAACAGGCCGGCTTCCTGACCGGCTTGGCGCATTGCTTTAACGAACCCGGCTGCGCCGTATATGATTTTACTGTCCGTTATTTCCGTGCCGCAGACCACGACCGGGCGATGGCATGCTCTAATTTTCGCAGCAATGCTCTTTATTTGGGCGACAAACCGATCGCTGATCACGGTAGTTTCGGAATTTTCAAGTGCGGCAAGAAAATCTGCCATATCGTCCGGCGCGGCAGTCACCTGCTCGAATTGGAATGGCCAGTCCAGGGATCGGCAATCGATGGCGGCAACCCCGGCGCCTTTCCGCCAGGCCTGACGCATGGCCATGGCCAGCATTGGGGCTTCGTTTATCGGGTCTGCCCCAACCGTCAGAATAAAATCGGCCGATTCGATCTCTTTCATGGAGACGGCAAGTTCCTGGGCAATACAGGAAACCGCGGTCCGGACAGATTCTGAAGACACCCGGCTGTCGAATAATACAGGGCCGCGCCACCCCTGAACTTTGCACACATGCGTCAACGCAGCGATGGTTTCCAGGCTGCTGCGGCCGGAACCGATAACGGCGATTGCCGCCGCACCATGGGACTCCGATACTTCTTTTACGCGTTGGGCGGCCATAGTTATTGCCCTTCCAGACGGCACATCTTCACCACGCACCCGCCCCTGCCGGGGACGTTCTTCCAAATTGGCGTAGAAAAACCCATAACGGCCGCGGTCGCATATAAAGCTGCCGTTTACTTTTCCGGAATAACGGCCTTCCAGGTAAACAATCTCCCTGTACCGTGCCGATACGGTGATGTGACATCCCAGACTGCAGTTGATGCAGATCCCGGGAACGCGTTCGTAATCCCAGCGCCGGCCGGTATACCGCGACGGTTTGTCTGTGTAGACGCCGGTCGGACAAAGATCGATGATATTTCCGGAAAAGGGACTTTCCAGGACCCCGGCCGCATATCGACCGAAATAGATCCTCTGGGCGATCCCCATCACCCCGAGATCCTTGTACCCCGCAAATTCCTGGTAATACCGGGAACACCGGTAGCACTGAATGCACCGGTTTTCCTCATGCTGGATCAGCGGCCCCAGGTACTGATCGACATAGGTCCGTTTTTTACCCTTGTACCGGCGGATGCCGTGGTCGCAGGATTCGGTCAGATCCTGGAGCAGGCAGTGGCCGCCCTCATCGCACACCGGGCAATCGTGCGGGTGGTTCATCATCAGCCATTCGATCACATGCCTCCGAAAATCCCGGGCTTCCGGATCGGTCGTCGAGACCACCATGCCGTCCTGGGCATTGATCATACAGCTCATCTCGATGCCTTTCACCGGCCCGTCAACGAACTTGACCGCACAGATCCGGCAGGCGCCAACCGCCCCAAGTTCGGCGTAATAGCAGAACCGCGGAATGTAAATTCCGGCGCGATCGGCGGCTTCGATGACCTTGATCCCTTCGGGCACCTCGATTTCCCGGTTGTCTATGATCAGTTTCGGCATCGTATCAGTTGACCTTCCCGATCTTGAACGGGCAACCCCGGTTTTCAATATGGGCCATGACCTCGCCTTCGAAATAAGTGAGCAGACTTTCCACCGGTGCGGCCGCCCCGGGAGCAAACGCGCAATACGAATAATTCATGTGGCTGCACATCTGCCGGATCATCGGGATGAATTCTACCTCCCCTTCGCCGGCTTCGATCCGGTTGAGCAGGTCCAGGATGTACGGCAGCCCCTCCCGGCAGGGCGTGCACCAGCCGCACGATTCCCGGGCGAAAAACACCATCAGGTTGGCCGTGGCCTCCACCAGACACGTCTTGTGATCGAAAACCATCACCGCCCCGGTGCCGAGCCGAAAACCGGCATTCTTGAGGTCGTCGAAATCCATCCGGGCATGGTACATCGATTCCGGCAGGAACTGCGTGGATGCCCCGCCAGGCATGCAGGCCTTGAACCGTGATCCCGGCAGCATGCCGCCGGCATAATCTTCGATGATTTCCGACAGCTTTACCCCCATCGGCAGTTCATAGCAGCCGGGGCGGTTTACCTTGCCGCTGACTGAAAAGACTTTTGTTCCCGCCCCTGTTTTACTCACGGCCAGGGTTTTGAACCAGTCGACGCCATTTTTAAGGACATGGGGAATGCAGCACAGGGTTTCGACGTTCTGCACCTCAGTCGGCAACTGCCAGAGCCCCTTGACCGTCGGATACGGGGGAGGCTTTCGGGGGTTTGCCCGTTTGCCTTCCAGGGCATTCAACAAGGCCGTCCCCTCCCCGCAGATGTAGCGGCCCGCACTTCTGTGAACGATGATGTCGCAGTCAAATTCGGAATCGAAAAGATTCTTTCCGATATACCCCGCCTCACGGGCCCGGCCGATTTCCTGCTCCAAGGCCCGGGCGGCGGTTTCATATTCCCGCCGGATAAAAATAATGGCGATCTCCGCATCGATGGCATAGGCGGCCAGGATCATTCCTTCGATCAACTGGTGGGGACTGGTAAGGATCAGGACCCGGTCCTTGAAGGTTCCGGGTTCCATCTCGTCGGCGTTGCAGACAAGATACCGGGGGTGCGGGGCATCGTCCGGAACGGTCTTCATCTTTATCCCGGTGGGAAACGCGGCCCCCCCGCGCCCCAGCAGGCCGGCATCGAGCAGCAGTTCCTGGATTTGCCGTGGATGGAAGCTCTCGTCTGTCAGCGCATCGTGCAGGGCCTTATAACCGCCCATTTCCCGGTACTCTTCCAGGGACAGGATTCGGTCTTTCTTCCGGTTTTTCAGCAGCACCTGGGGATACATTTACTTCTCCTGCCGAAGCGTTTCGATAATCTCGTCCATTTTTGCCGGGGCTATGTCGCCGTAAACCGTCTTGTTGATCATGATGGCCGGCGCATGGTCGCAATAACCGATGCAGCAGGCCGGCAGCAGGGAGAACAGACCGTCCGGCGTGGTTTCCCCCATGCCGATGCCGAGTTTCTTTCCGATATGATCGATCAATTCGCCATACCCGTTCTCCATCCAGCAGATGACGCTGTCGCAGACGTGAATGACAAATTTTCCAACCGGCTGCCGGTAGATCGTGTTGTAGAAAGTGGCCAGTTCTTCGATCTCCAGTGAAGACATCCCAAGGAGGACAGCGGCTTGCTCCAGGGCCTCGTCGCTGAACCAGCCATAGAATTCCTGTACCTCAAGCATGACGTCGACCACCATCTCGCGGGGATTGCCGACTTTTTGGAGGCGGTCTTTCAGTTCTGATTTGTAGGTTTCGGGCAGCATTGAGAATGATCTTCCGATTTGTTTATAAAACCGTTTCTAAAACGTGAAGACTATCAGCTACTGGAGGTTGTATCTTAAGTTCAAGGTTCAAGGTTCAAGGTTCAAGGTTGAAAAACAAAGACCACTCCCGGCTTGCGCCGGGATGACACTCTGGATGCCCATGACTTGAAACCTTTTGCCCCTGAACTTTGAACTTTGAACTTTGAACTTTGAACTTTGAACCTTGAACTTTTAACCTTGAACCTTGAACTTTGAACCCTGAACCGTCTTTTCCCCTACCGATCAATATCGGCCGGGGTGTAATCCTGGGCGCCGAGGATGGCGATGAAGTCCGGGATGGTTCCGCCAATGCTCAGCAACGGGAAGACCTGTACATTTGTGAAGCTTGGCCCCCTAATGCGGATCCGGTAGGGGAGGCCGAGGCCGTCGCTGACCACATAGTACCCCTGCTCGCCGCGGGGGTTTTCGGTGGATGCATACGCCTCGCCGCGCGGAATCTTCGGCCCCCGGGTAACATTTATAAAATGATGGATGAGGCTCTCGATATCTTTCAGCATGTCTTTGCGCTGGGGAACGACATACCGGTAATCCTCGGACATGTACCGGCCGCCGGGCATTTTATCGACCACCTGGCGCAAGATCCGGATGCTTTGGCGCACCTCCTCCACCCGAAGCCGGAAGCGGGTCCAGCAGTCGCTTTCGGCTTCGGTCGGCACATCGAAATCGAACTGGTCATAGACCGAATACGGCATATTCTTGCGCAGATCCCAGTTCAAACCGGTGGATCGCAGGTTCGGCCCCGTTACCCCCCAGTCGATGGCATCGGCCTGGCTCATATGCCCCACGCCGACGGTACGCCCCTTGAAGATCGGGTTCCTCAGTGTGACGTCTTCGTATTCCTTCAACCGGCCGGGCAGCAGCTTGAGACTGTCTCTTATACACATCT
>JAGXHH010000029.1 GCA_024636355.1 Desulfobacteraceae bacterium
AGATGTGTATAAGAGACAGGGCCCAACCCTGTTCCCTTGGACCCTTTGGAGGAAAAAAATAGGGTGAATATTTTTCGGCGGGTCTCTTCATCCATGCCGATTCCGTTGTCGGAAATCTCGATGCAGATGGAGTCATCCCCGTCGGATCGGACTGAAAAATCAAGCCGGTGGGAGATCTTGTCCCTGTCAACCGTGCAGGCATCCACGGCATTTTCCAGAAAATTGACGAGCGCCTGCTGAATCCATGAGGGGTCGACCTCAAACTCTCCGGGATTACCGTCAACTTGGAAATTCAGTGAAATATTGTGTTTCTCTACAACCGGTTCAATAGCCTGGGCCACCGTTTCGAAGAACGCTTTCACCGGCGTGGTCTCATACTGCATGCCGCGGGATTTCGCATAATAAAGAATCTCCAGGACCATCTTGCGAATCCGGTCGGAGCTCTGTTCTATCCGCTGGAATGCCAGTTCGATCCGGGTGCGATCGTTTTTTTGTATCCCCATTTCCAGCTGATAGACCCCGCCGTCAAGGGCCGTCAGCATCCCCTTGACCCCATGGGACATGGAGCCAAGCATCAGACCCAGGGACGTCAGATGGTCCTGCAACCGGCGAATCTGGGTGATATTGGTGGCCATCTCCATGACTTGGGTAATTTCTCCGCGATCATTTTTAATGGGGGCTGTCCACGTCAAAACATTGTATTGCTGCCCTGTTCGGGAAGTAACGACTTCTTCGGTCTGATGGCGGCACCCGTCTTCGAAAGTCTTGGCCACCGGGCATTCCCGGCAGGGGCTGCTCCGGTGCTTGTAGATCTTGTAGCAGTAATCACCGATCTGATCGCCGAAGTCCTGTTTGAAAAGCCGGTTCATGGCAGTCAGCCGATACTGCCGGTCCTGAACGGAAATATAGCAGGGGACTTCATCAAAAAGCTGCTGGTACAGGATGTGGGAGGAGTGAAGGTCTTCGAATTCCCGGGTATATCGATCGATCTTCCTGTAGAGCGTTAGTTTGTCCCGGGCATGATGCAGGGCAATATCGAGCTCGAGGCTTTTTACCGGTTTGACCAGGTAAGAAAGCGCGGCCGCCTGAAAATGTATCATCGCACGTTCCAGCCTGCCCGGGTCAGCCAGGACGATCAACGGCATGTCGAAACCATTTGCTTTGACCCGATCGAGTACGCCGTAACCGTCAATGTCCGGAAGGTCCGGATCGAGCATCACGACCCCGGAGAAATCGTCATCCAGACTGTCACAGGCCGCTGCCCAGCTGCCAACGCACCTCACCCGGAACTGCTGCCGTGTCAGATAGACCGACAGGGCGGCCGTCAAGGTTTGATCCGGATCTATGAACAGCAGATCTTCCGGCATTTTAATCTGTTAAATATGTTCTTTGACGATTTTCATCAGTTCATCTCGGTCAAACGGTTTGGAGATGCTGGCTACAGCCTTGCTGATGGCATATTTATGGCCGGAAAGCCCGCTGATCACGATGACCGGAATGTTTTTCAGCTGCTTGTCCTCCGCCATTTTCCTGTAAAACCGCGGTCCCCATTCCCCCGGCATTTCCAGATCGAGGGTGATCAGGTCCGGCTTTTCCTTCCGGACGGTTTCCAGGCCTTCAAAGGCGTCCATAGCCGAACAGGTGGTAAAACCGTTGTCCTCGAAAAAGGTCGTGAGGTATTCCACTACCGCCGGATCATCATCTATGACCATGATTTTCTTCATAACAAGTCCTTATCATAAAAAATAAATGCTGGTTATCAGTCAGCGGCAGACCATTTTGTTGCTATTTCTCAGCATCAACCTGCCGGCCCACCGTCCGGTTGATGCTCAGCACCGGGCATCCGGCGCGCACAATCACCTGCTCCAAGTTACTCCCCATCCGGGCATCTTTTTTTTCTTCGAACCTCCTTGCATGGTGGGCCATAATGACCAGATCGGCCTGTTTTTCCCGGGTGTATTTGACGATCTCCATATACGGGATTCCCTCCCATGCATCTATGGAGTAGTCTGTGAAGCCTTCCAGCTTCGGCAAATAGCGGTAGCGCATTTTTTTCCGGGCCACACGCAGTTTTTCTTCTATGTCATCCTGGATCATCACCTGACCCATGGCAAGCCCGCTGATATCGACGGCATGAAACAAGCTGAGTTCACAGTCGAGCGACCGCGCCAGCTTTATTCCATAATCGACCGCGGCATCGGCACTTTCGGAAAAATCGGTTCCAACAACGATTTTCGAGAATCCTCCCCAGAAAGACGCAGCCGGCCGGGTCACCACGAGCACCGGACAATGGGCCGCCCCGGACACCCGCTGAAAAGTCGATCCGGTAATCAATTGCCGGTAAGCCGAATCTTCGAGGTGATGCGTGCTGCCGCCCATCACGATCAGATCCGGATTGGTGTTTCGGGCGGTTCTCAGAATCTCCCGGTGGGTCACCCCGATGGCGACCTCGATAGCATATCGATCGCCGAGTTTTTCGAGGAACCGTTCATAGTACATCCGTACTTCCTCTTTTACCCAGTCGCAATACCCTTCATCGATCTCGATACGTTCCCGCGTCTTGACCTCGATGACCACCTGGCTGTAGGCCCGGGTGGGGAGGCCGAGCACGTGGAAGATTTCAAGATGGGCATTGTACTTTTCAGCCATGGCAAACGCGACCCTGGCGGCGTGGTCGCAGGCTTCTGTGGCGGATGTGGCAAAAAGGATCTTATTGAACATGAGGCACCTCAATTAGAGTGGGTGTGGCACCGATTGAAGCTGCTCCTCTTATTCTGGCTCCTGAATTCTGAATTCTGAATTCTGGCTCCTTATTCTTCCGGCTTCATATGCTCCGGAACGATGACCATGTCGATCAGCAGCGGTTTTAAAAACGACCAGCTGATGCCGATTTCATATTCCTCTTCCAGGTCCCGGATCGCATCCCAGCAATTGTGGCAGGGGGCGATGACCAGGTCGGCGCCGGTACCCAGGATCTGGTCCCGCTTGGTAATCAGCGCCTTGTTCCGCTGGGGGCGATACAAGCCGATGCCGTTAAATCCCCCGCCGCCACCGCAGCAGTAGTTGTGTTCTTTATTTGGCGCCATATCGAAAAAATAGCCCGGTTCGACCATATAGCTCATGATTTCCCGGGTGATCTCCTTTAAGCCATGGTTTCGGATATAGTTGCAGGAATCCTGGAGCGTCACCGGCTTTTTGATCCGCTTTTCCGGATCAATCTTGAGCTTTCCGGTCCGCAGCGCTTCGGCCACCCACTCCACGTAATGGATCGATTCGACCGGCGGTTTTCCGTCCGGGCGGCCAGCCCAGTAGGGACCTTCGATCACGGTAGCCCGATGGGCATGACCGCATTCGGTGCCGATCATCCGTTTCGGCTTCAACCGCTCCATGGCGTCATAGACGCTTTCCACCTGCATCCGGCAAGCTTCCCAGTCGCCGGCAAACATGGCCAGGCTGGTCAGCTCCCACCCGCTGCTGGGAATGGTCCAGTCTTCACCCGCAATGGTGAACAGGATAGCTGCTTCGGCCAGATCCTCGGGGTAGTGCTTCACCTCCCGGGCATTGACCGTGTACATGATATCGGCGCCTTCCTTGTCCACCGGCACTGTCAAGCCGGCGTATTCCTCTTCATACTCTTCGACCATCCACTGAAAGGTGTCGACGAATTCCTCCGGCGTGACATCCATCTGCGCCCGGTAAACCCGGTGCATGCCGGCACCTATTTTCATCTCCCAGGGGACGAACCCCTGCTGGTAGAGCAACCCCCGCATGTACCCGACCATTACACCCATATCAATGCCGTGGGGGCAGTACATGGCACACCGGTTGCAACAGGTGCACTTGGCCCATGCCGTCTCCATTGCCATGTGCATAAACGCGTTGTCGACCCGCCCCTTTTTTCGAACCATTTCACCCAGGGTCGACTGGACTTTGTAGGCCGGCACCTGCTTCGGGTCGCAGTCGTTTATCCGGTACAAAAAACAGCTGTCCGCGCACATGCCGCAATGGGCACATATCTTGAGCCAGGTTTTTATCCGGGACTTCATCGTCTTGCGGATCGTATCCTGCAGCTTTTCCTGGTCGACTTCGAGCAGTTTCATTTCCTCGTAGTAGACCTTGCCCCCCTTGTCTCCAAGCAGGGCTTTTAACTGTTCATCGGTATCGATCGGCTGTTTATTGCACAGCGTACCTTCCGGCATGTATCGACTCTCCTTAGAAGGTCAAGAATTTTGATAATTGTATGACACGTGGTTGCTCCCGGTGCCGTGCGCATAATCAGGTTTAACTTTTTTATTGTTTCTTAATGATGCGCATCACATCCTTACCATCACCAGGAAATTGGTTTCCCGTTCATTCCACCGCGTTTGATTCCAAAATCCATACCAAGCTGACCGCGTGACATGAAATAAAGAACGATATGGGACAATTTGGTAAACGGGGCCAGAATAAGCAGCAGCTCCCCGGCTGCGATATGGACAAGGAGCCAGGCGGAGTAATCGCCCACGTGGTACCGGCAGATCAAGCCGGTGACAAACGGGGCCACGGAAATCGCCAGAATAAAATAATCGTATCCGGTGGTCAGAATCCGGACCTCGGGCAGGGCAATCCGTCGCAGCACCAGCAGAATCGCCGAGATGAGCACACCCCAGGTCAGCACATCGGCCAGGGTCGGATTCAGGGTGAAGAACGAAAACCCAAATTTTTCTTTCAGGATCATGTTATGGGCCAGCAGAAACAGGGGAACGATCACTGCGCCGATATGGAAGACGAAAAAAATTACGGTCATAAACGGCTGCACCCGCCAGCTGCGGGTGCCGAACGGAACCAGCCAGTACCCGATGGAACGCAGTGCGCCTTTAAGCCCGGCCTTCGGATGAGCCCGATACGCAACCCGATCCAATTTCCAGTCCAGACCACGGATATAGAGTATGACCCGTACGGCAAGGCCGATGAAGAATACCGCCAGGGACAGGTAAAACATCGGCCCGGTCAAAAACGCATACATGTAGTTACTCCTTTATTCGAAACGTCATCAGCCCTGCTGATCAGTACGTCCGTTTTTTTTCATCCCGCCCGGTCAGAAAAAACCAGAAAAGGGGCAGACCGACCAGGGTCGCACCCATGAGAATATAGGCGACCGCTTTGGTGTGGACCATGAAATCCTGCAATGTGAAAAATGCTTCTGCCATGATGTCTGTTTAGTCCTCCTGATAATCCGGATGTTCATATAGGATCGGCATCCGTGTGGCGATAAACCGGTAGATCACCACCCCGAGGGTGACGATGAACAGGGTCGTGCCGATTTCCATCCAGCTGGGAAAATACCGCTGGGATGCAGGCAGTTGCCAGTTGAAGGCAACCAGCGAGACGTTTAGCCGGTTGAAAATGATTCCAAGCACCACCCATACGGATGTCCACCGGATGAGCCGGATGTTTTTCTCCCGCACCCCGACTGCGTAGACCAGGGCCGGCAGGGCCACAAAACCGATGAGTTCCAGCAGGTACCACGCACCCCAGCCGGTGGCGAGATGATGCCAGTCGTTGTCGATGGCCAGCCCGATCATCTGGATGAACAGGTAGCCGATCATGATAAAGGACGCCGCCTTGGCAAAGCCGAGGGCCACATCGTTGCTGTTGTCCAGGTGGTGATGGTCCATATGTTTGTGCAGGTAGCGATGCGACAGGCTGCTTTCAAAGATCACCATGGACAGCCCGGCAAACATGCTCGAGACAAAGAAAAAGAGCGCCAGGTAGGTCGAGTACCACAAGGGATGGAGCTTCGAGGGTGCGATCAGGTAGAGCGCTCCGAGCGAGGACTGATGCATGGTCGACAGAATAACGCCGAATATGGTCAGCATGAGCACGAGACGCATCACCAGGGTTCTGGCCTTGCGTAATCCCAGCCATTCCATTGCTGCCGGTGAAAATTCGACAAACAGCACGGTAAGGTAAAGCATCACGCACAGGGCAACTTCGAACAGCAGCGATGACGTCCCCGGGGAAACCAGAATCGGGTACGGCAGCCGCCAGGGCCGGCCCACGTCATACGTCAGGGCCAGCACCACCAGGGCGTATCCCAGAAAAGCGGTAAGAATTGCCGGGCGGACGGCAGAGTGAAACTTTTTCAGACCGAAGATGTAACAGGCGGCCGACGTAACATAGCCGCCGGCGGCCAAAGCCACTCCGCAGAGCAGGTCGAATCCGATCCATATGCCCCATGGCGTATTGTGATCCAGATTGGTTACCGCCCCGAGGCCCCCGGTAAACCGGAGGACCGTCAGTACCATTCCCATCAGGAGAATGGTGCCGGTAATCACGTTAAATGGCGTAAAAAACGATTGCTGCATCGGGGGGGCAGCCTGCTGCTGTTCCATTACCTTATTCCTCCTTGCCGTTTTCTTCGCCGGCGGGTTGATCGGCTTCGGGCTTCGCAGCTTCGGCGAGCGCCTTTTCGACTTCACGCTTGATGGCGGCATCTTTTGCCTTTTCTGCAGCCTTCTTCTGCTCGGAAAGCTTCTGCTGCATCAGCGCTTCGAATTCCTCCCGCGTCTGATCGACCGCATCCCGGCGCTCTTCATCGGCAATTTTTTCCCTGCGCTGGTTAATGGCATAAATGCCTGTCAACAGCATCACACCAACACTGACGATCATCGGGACAATGGCCAGGGCGCCCGAGGTGAACTCCGGGGCCGACACGACGCCGAGGTCTTCCCTCATGCCGAGGGTGCCGAAGGGGTGACCGGCCAGATAGAGCCAACTGGTCCCGCCCATTTCGGTTTCACCATAGATATGATTGATGTAGCGTTCCGGGTGCCGTTCGATACGCTGGCGGGCAGCCCGGATGAGTTCATCCCGATGGCCGAATGTGAGGGCTTCTTTCGGGCAGGCTTCCACGCATCCCGGCTGCAGCCCCTTTTCGATCCGGGGATGGCACATGGTGCATTTCATCACCCGGGGGGTCAGGGCCTTATGGTATTCATACGCCGGCACATTAAACGGGCAGGCAATCATGCAGTATCGGCAGCCGACGCACAATGATTCATCATAGGTAACGGCACCCGTTTTCTGTTTTCGCAATGCCTTTACAAAGCAGGCCGAAGCGCATGCCGGTTCCAGGCAATGGTTGCATTGTTTTTTGACGAATTGCGGCTTGCGCGGGTCCGTCGGGTAGAACCGGTTGACTACCGTGTATGTTTCCGGGCTCAGCTGCCGGTCCAACTTCAATACATCCAGATTATCAAAAGGCGTTTCCGGCGCCGGCAGTTCGTTGACCGTATTGCAGGCCGCCTCGCATTTGCGGCACCCGATGCATAGCGTGATGTCGTGCAAGACGCCCTTGCTTTGCGGAAATCCGGCGAAATGCATGTTTGCAGCCGCCCGGACGCTGGTGGGTACCAGGCCGCCGGCTCCGGCGCCTGCGCCGGCAGCCATCCAACCCAATAATTGTCTTCGGGTAATCCCCATATTCATCTACCTTGGCTTAAGTTTCTTTCCACTTTAGGATTTGGAATCTTCAGGAATGTTTTTTATTCGCGGCTTGTGACACCCCTTGCAATCGGTCGCCGCCGGCTTTTCAATGCCCATCTGCTGATGGCAGCCAATGCACTGGTCATGATAGGCCCCTTTGAGTCCGGGACGACCATCTTCTGCGACCGCTCCCGTCAGCTTGTGGCAGCTGATGCAGCGCGGCGGATTGACCGAAGCCGGGCTGTTGTGGTGGCAGCCCATGCAAAGCGTTTCCGGTTTTTCATGAAAAACGGTCGCAAGCCGGTTCTTTCCGGTCTTTTCGGCCAGGGCGTGGACGATTTTACGGTGCGGAAAGGTCGCCGCCTCATAGGCATCGACCATGACATCGATCGTCACCTTTTCCGGGATCTGTTTATCGGGCACCTGCTCCGGTTTCTGCTTCCGGCCGGCAACAGCGGTTTCGGCGAGTTGCTTCCGGGATTCTTTCTCCATGGGCAGCGGTGTCAATCTCTGTGGATCGATGCTGTGACACTGTCGGCACTCCTGTCCGGCGAACGCCCCGCCATTCATCTGGGCGTGGCAGCCGGCACAGTCCGGCGTTTCCTTGATATCGTTATGACATCCTACACAACTGGTGGTCGTGTCCCCGGCGTGCATGGCGGCATCGAGCGTCACATGATCGCCTTCTTCAATCCCCCGGGTCTTATGGCACTTGCTGCACGGCTCCAGAGATGCGTGGTGGCACGTTCGGCAGGATTCGCCCGTCGCCTCGTGTCCCTTGTGATTAAATGCCACGGGATGCACCAATTGCCGGGGCAGTTCGCGCAGATTTTCATTTTCCTTCATCCATGATGCCATGAGTACCGCATCCGGCTGATCGGCCTTTATCCGGGGCACATCCTTGATTTTATCGATCTTTGCCTGCCCGCTCCGGCTGTGGCACCCGGCGCATTCGACAGGGCCGGCGTCTTTCTTCTTTTCCGAAAGATCTTTATGGCAGTTCACACAGGAGCTGTGAGCGGCGCTCCGGTAGGATCGGGGGTCGTCGGCTTTCGTCGTATCGTCAGCGCTTGTCTCCTTGTGGCAGTACCGGCAGGAGCCCTCCTCACCTTTTTTGTAAACCGTTTTTTCCAGCTTCTCGTCATAGACGTGATGACAGGCGCCGCAATTTTTATCATTTTGATCATTTTTATCATAGGTTTCGAAGACTTCGGGCTTGAACTTTATCGCATCGGATTTCACATGACGGTAATGCAGCGACCGGTCAAATTCCAGGGGGAGCCAGGCAGATTCGACGTTCGGTTCCTCCATGTGACAGGACCGGCAGTTGCCGACCATGGGGCCGACCGCTTTGTCTCCCGTTTTCATTTCCCGGTGACAACCGGCGCATTCGTCATGGTAAAGCGCCATGGCCGACTGGAAATCGAGCGTATCGGCATTTTTGAAATCAAAGACGAACCGGCCCTCTTTTTCCGTATGGCAGGCCTTGCATCCCTTTTCGGCCAAAGCCCCGGTATGCTGGTCGTGCAAGAACCATACCGGCGGCATTTTATTGGGTTTTTCGACCGCGGGCAAACGAAGTTCCAGGATATCGGCCCGTTTTTTTTCAGTCCGGGCTGCATTTTCTCCCCAGGCCGACACGATCATCCCAAACAGAGGAATCAACAAAAAGGCGACCAAAACAAAATGTTTATGCCGCCCCGAAATTTTTCCGTTCAACATGCTCCTGCCTTATCTTATCCGTTATTGCCGAGCCGTTCCGAAGCCGAGAAAATCTTCTGCAAAATGCATTATTTAAATCCCTACCATTTTTGTATGGAATGTCAAGAAAAAGTCCCGAAAAAATGTTTACAGCCGACACACGTGTCCGGATAATAATCCCTGTTTTCCATTAAAGTCAGAAAAAATAGCTGAGGGCTGCGGAAAATTGCAAATCTGCATCCGATCATTGAGCCGTGTTGATTGCAATTCGTCCCTGGAGTCTGCTACATTCCAAATTGCAAAAAACCTGAAGCTGGTGAATTCTTGAAGGTTTAAACCAAATAGAACGATAAAGATCATAGAGGAGGTGCATTACTATATGAAAAAGCCTTTCTCTCTGAAGCCCTCTGTGATTAATAATTTAACAGCGATTTTCAAGTTGATCAAACCGGCAGTATAATTGGCCGGAGATTTGCGCTGAATAGAATACGTATTTTACAGGAATTGCAAATGTCCCGCATTCTGCCCGACAGCATGGAACATGCCGTACCCGGGAACCTGATCCGCATGGAAAATGCCACCTTCCGGCTCGGCGAACGGATCGTTTTTGAAAACACGACCTGGGACATTGCCTGTGGGGAGCATTGGGCGCTGCTCGGTCCAAATGGCGGCGGCAAAACCACTCTCGCCCGTGCGCTGTGCCGCGAAATTCCACTGATCTCCGGAAGAATCGAGTACTATTTCGATCCCCCGGACGGCGACAACGCAGTCCGGAGCCGCTCGTATCCCGTCCGCAACGAAATCATCCGGCTCTCCCCGGACACCCCCCAGTCCCTGTTCGGTCAGTACGGCGGCTTCTACCAGGCCCGCTGGCAGAGTTTTACTTCCGGGGATGCTCCGCTGGTTTCCGAACTGATCGATGCCGCAGGTGGGGCTTCCGATCCGGACTTGAGACCCGGCACAGGAACAGTACCCTCCGGATGGAAGGATGCCATTGTTTCACGGTTCTGCATTGGGAAACTCCTGAACAAACGGATGGTGCACCTTTCCAACGGCGAGGCCCGAAAGGTCGCCCTTGTCAGGGCCTTGCTGCTTCGCCCCCGGCTGCTGATTTTAGATGATCCGTTCTGCGGTCTGGACCGGACGGCAAGAAACCTGCTGCGGTCTGTCATCGAGGAGCTGACCGACGCCGGCCTGACCCGGATTCTGATGATCACCCATCGGCAGGATGAAATTCCAAAACAAATCACCCGGATTCTGTCCGTCAACAACCTGCAGATCAGTCACGAACACCTTGAGGCTTTCAGAATGCCGGCTGAAGCCGATCAAAAGCCGATACGTTTCGGTCCCGTAAAAATGGAGCGGAAAATCGTCTCCAATCTCCGCCCTCCCGCAATCGAAGCAGGTGGAAATGACGATCCCATCATCGACATGAAAAACGTGACCATCTCCTATGACGGCACCCCCATTCTCGACCGGATCAACTGGCGGATGCTTTCTGGCGAACACTGGGCGCTGCTCGGTCCGAACGGGGCCGGCAAGTCGACCCTGCTGAGTTTAATCCTGGCCGACAATCCCCAGGCATATGCCAATCGAATTTTCCTGTTCGGAGTGCGGCGGGGCTCCGGTGAAAGCATATGGGAGATCAAGCAGCGCATCGGTTGGGTCGCCTCCGAACTCCAGAGCTACTATCCCGACCGGTCGACCTGCTTCGAGGTGGTCGGCTCCGGGTTTTACGACACGATCGGCCTGTACCGGAAATGCACCCCGCAGCAACTGGCAGCAGCGGCCGAACAAATGTCCACCCTCGGCATATCCCATCTGGGCGACCGCCGCCTGTCGGATGTATCGACCGGGGAAAAGCGCCTGATCCTGCTGGCCCGGGCCCTCGTGAAAAATCCGCAGCTGCTGGTCCTCGATGAACCGTGCCAGGGGCTGGACCGTATGTCTCGAAACCAATTTCTTGCCTTAATTGAGACCGTCTGCCGACCGTCGGAAATGTCGCTGATTTATGTAACCCACCATACCGATGAGCTGCCCGCATCGATTACCCACGTGATGAAACTGGCGGGCGGGGCTGTCCGGACCTGCGGAAGGATTGTCGACCGATGAAACCAACCCGTAATCCTGAAGAGGTTGAACAGTTGAAGGGCCGGATACTTGCGCAGGCACTCGATATTATTATCAACGGCGGCCTGGATGCGCCGACCATGAGAAAACTGGCCGCACGCACCGGCATGACCGCACCGAACCTGTACAACTAACTTAACAGAGTTCATTTCGCTTACCCATCAAGGAGG
>JAGXHH010000229.1 GCA_024636355.1 Desulfobacteraceae bacterium
CCGGAACAACCTGCAGCTGAAAGATGAATATATGGCAAAGCTGAAGCTGTTAAACGAGAAATATCAGATCAAGCCCGCGGTACAGGTACCCGGGGGGCAATAAAAAAGAAGCCAGAATACAGGAGTCAGGAGCCAGAAGGATTCAGATGTCGCTTCACTCCGGCCTATTCTCTATCCTGGTTGAGCCAAAGTCGAATCCTTATTCTGGCTCCTGGATTCTGACTCCTGGATTCCCTGTTTGACATTCCCGACATACCTCACTATCTCACTGCATGCGATCATGCCGCTTCCTGCCGCCTACATGCAATTTCGAACAGAAATACATGCCAAACCCCATTTCCGGCATACATGATTTTCTTTAGATTATCTAATCAGAAGGCAAATCCATGAGGCCGCCATAAAAACCACGTAAACCCGGTTTGCAGTGTAGGACCTCACTCGTCGTCAACCTTAAGTAAACGGTTTCCGGGATAGGACCTGCATGACGGATTTCAGCATCAGCCGCCGGAATTTTCTTAAAATCATGGGACTCGCCGGCACGCTTACCGCAGTCGGGTGCGGTGGCGATGCCACCACGCGACTCATTCCCTATATTACCCCTCCTTCCGATATCGCACCGGGACAGGCGTCCTGGTTTTCGACCACCTGCCGGGAATGCCCTGCCGGCTGCGGCATGCTGGTGAAAAATATCGACGGTCGCGCCATTAAGGTGGAAGGAAACCCGCAACACCCTGTAAACCTCGGCAAACTATGTGCCAGGGGGCAGGCATCGCTCCACAAGCTCTACAACCCGGACCGGCACCGGGAGCCGCTGATGAAAAATAGCGGCGGAAATTATACCCCCCTGACCTGGACGGCGGCCGAACAGCGACTGGCCAATGCCGTCAATCGCCTGATCGACCGGGGGGAAGGCGATAAGATCGTCATTTTAACCGACCTGGTAAACGGGACGCTGTCCGACCTGATCGCCTATTTCCTGGAACAGACCGGCGACGGGGAGCACATCGCCTATGAAATGTATGCCTATGAGCCGCTTCGAACCGCCAACCGGATGGTTTTCGGAAAAAACGCCATCCCTTCCTACCGGATCGATGAAGCGGACTTCCTGATCGCCTTCGGTGCCGGGTTCCTGGAAACCTGGATCTCCAACGTGGAGTACGCCCGCCAGTTTTCCCGGTTTCATGCCCCCGCAGATGACGCAAAGCCTTTTTTCACCTGGGTGGGGCCGCGCCAGTCGATGACTGCAGCCAATGCGGATCTCCAGGTGATTGTGCCGCCGGGCCGGGAATACCTGATCGCGGTTGCCCTGCTCCGCCACCTGTCGGATCAGGACGACTTTACTAACAATCTGTCGGAAAACGACCGGGCCGATCTGGAGCGCCTCACCAGGGACGTCACCCTGGAAACCGTGGCCGCGAAAACCGGGGTACCCCGGGAGCTGATCGAAAAAATCGGCGACCGTTTCGCGCAAGCTCAAAGACCGTTGGCATTGGCCGAGGGGCTTTGCCTGTCCGGACCCCATGCTTTGGAAACCGCCGTTGCCGCCAACCTTTTGTGCAAAATTCATCCCGGGAGCAGAAACCTGATCGACTTTTCCCGTGCCCATGCCTTAGGCGAAGCGGCGCCTGCGGCCAGGATGCATGCGCTCACCCAACGGATGCGAAAGGGTGATGTGCCACTCCTGATGGTCTACGACGCCAACCCGGTCTTTACCCTGCCGGCGGCCTGGGGTTTTGCCGAAGCCCTGGAAAACGTCCCCATCGTTGTCAGTTTTTCCGGCTGCGAGGATGAAACCACCCGGCGGGCGGACCTGATCCTTCCGGCAAACACGCCGCTTGAATCGTGGGGGGATTACCAGCCCCGCCAGGGAATCTATGATTTAATGCAGCCGGTCATGGGCTCGATCTTCGACACCCGCCAGCTCGGCGATATTCTCCTGGGAACGGGGCAATGGATTCGGAATTCGGAAGCGTTTCCCACTGACAGCTACCTGAATCTGATCGAAGCCTCCTGGCGCAGCATCCATGAACAGGCCGCTTCCGATGTTCCCTTTGAAACATTCTGGCTCAAAGCCCGGCAATCGGGCGGCTTCTGGGAAGCCGCCGCAAGGCGGCAGACGACCGAAACCTCGTCGGATCTCGGCAACTTCACATTTCCGCCCGCCGCAGACATGCCGCAAACAGAAAACCGGTATCATTTCACCGCTTATCCCAGCATCCAGTTCTTCGACGGCCGGATGGCCAACCGGCCCTGGATTCAGGAATTGCCGGACCCGCTGACCCAGACGACCTGGGGGGGGTGGATCGAAATGCATCCGGATGATGCAGCCGCACTGGGAGTCGAAAAAGGCGATCTCCTTGAAATCCGCTCGGCCCACGGAGCCCTCCGGGCGCCGGCATTGCCCATCTACACGGTAAAACCCGGCACCCTGGCCATGCCGATCGGACAAGGGCACACTGCCTACGGCAGATTCGCAAACGACCTGCCGGCCAATCCCATGGGCCTTTATCCGGCAAAAATTGACGACCGGACCGGGGGGCTGGCCGGGGCCGGCATTTCCGTGGAAATTAAAAAACAGGACGGCCGGTTTTCCATCGCCCACACGGACGGCAGCTATTTTCAGCACGAGCGGCACATCCACCAGGAGATGGACTATCCGATCTGGCAGGTGGAGCAGGCCGCGGACAAGAAACCGGACCTGATCATGCCGCTGCCGGAAGGGTATACTGAGAGCCGGGATATTTACCCGAGACATTTTCACGACCAGAAGCGCTGGTGCATGGTCATTGACCTGGACCGGTGCATCGGCTGCGGCGCCTGCGTGGTGGCCTGCTATGCGGAAAACAACGTGGCGTATGTCGGTCGCGAACAGATGCTTATGGAACGCGAAATGTCCTGGATCCGCGTCCAGCGTTATTTTGATGAACAGGACAACCGGGCCCGCTGGCTGGTAATGCTCTGCCAGCACTGCGACGCGGCGCCCTGCGAATCGGTCTGCCCGATCTACGCGCCCCATCACGGCCCGGAAGGATTGAACAACCAGGTTTACAACCGGTGTTTCGGCACCCGGTTCTGCTCCCAGAACGACCCGTACAAGGTCCGGCGGTTCAACTGGTTTACCTTTAAGCGCCCCTGGCCGCTCGATTACCAGCTTAACCCGGATGTGACCGTTCGCACCAAAGGGGTCATGGAGAAATGCTCTTTCTGCATCCAACGGATCACGGCGGCCAAGATCCGGGCGAGAAACGAGGGGCGGGAACTCCGCGACGGCGAATTCACCACGGCCTGCGCCCAGACATGCCCGACCGACGCCTTGATATTCGGGAACCTGCTGGATCCGGAAAGCCGGGTCACGAAACTCATAAAAGATGTCCGCACCTACCAGGTGCTCAAGCATTTGAATACGAAACCGGCGGTGTTTTATTTGAAGAAGTTGACGCAGGAAGTTTGATGAAAAAGAGGTTCAAGGTTCAAGGTTCAGGGTTCAGGGTTAAAGTTCAAAAACACAATGCCGTGCACGTGCACGAAGACCAAACATCGAGCTGGGGTTCCTTTTCGTTGTCGTTGTCGTTGTCGTTGTCGTAATCGCCGCTTCTCGATTACAATTACGACAACGACAACCATTTCGCTATCGCTTCACTGACAACGAGGAAAGCTAAAGAAGCATGGAAAGTTCATTCCCGCAAAAAAATTCAGCTCAACCGCGAGTCGGGAGCTCACAAGGAAGTTAATTCGAAATCGGTATCGAAATCGAGAAGTTTTCGATACCGATAGCGATTTCGATAGCGATACCGATAGCAGGACACAAGTTTCTTTCTGCAAAATCACCGGAAACCGGGGTACGACAGCTTTTTACGAATGCATTAACCTGACCTTGACCTTGACCTTGACCTTGACCTTTAACCTTGAACCCTGAACCTTGAACCTTGAACCTTGAACCCTAAACCCTGAACCTTGGTCCTATTCCCATGCACAACGAATTCACCTACACATCTTTAAACGAAAAAGTCATCGGCTCCCTTTACAAGCCGGGGCTGAGATACTGGTTTTTCGTTGCGCTGGCGTTTTTGTGCCTGGCGGTCGGCATGACGTCCTGGGGCTACCAGATCGCCGTTGGGATGGGGGTTTCAGGGGACAACCATCCGGTCATGTGGGGGACCTACCTGATCAATTTCGTTTTCTGGGTAGGGATCGCCCATTCCGGCACCCTGATTTCCGCCATCCTGTACCTGTTCGGGGCACCCTGGCGCAATCCCCTGGCCCGGGCGGCAGAAGCGATGACGGTCTTTGCCGTCCTGACCGCAGGGCTTTTCCCGCTCATCCACCTGGGTCGGGTCTGGCTCGTCTACTGGATTCTGCCCTACCCCAACCAGCGGGATCTCTGGCCGAATTTTCAGTCGCCCCTGGTTTTCGACGTGATCGCCATCTCGACCTACCTGACGGTGAGCCTCCTTTTCTGGTACACCGGCCTGGTGCCGGATCTTGCCAATGTCCGCGACCGATCAGAAGGCATGCGGCGCAAGATCTTCGGTTTTTTTTCCCTGGGATGGACCGGAACGGACAGGGAATGGGTCCACCACGGGTGGGCCTACCTGCTGTTTGCCGCATTCGCCACCCCCCTGGTCATTTCGGTGCACAGTGTCGTATCCTGGGATTTCTCCCTTGGAGTCTCCCCGGGGTGGCACAGCACCATTTTCGCCCCGTACTTCGTGGCCGGAGCCATCCATTCCGGGCTGGCCATGGTACTGACCCTCCTGATACCGCTGCGGTTCATTTACGGATTCGAAAATATCCTCACCATGCGTATCTTTGAAAATGTGGCCAAAACGATCATATTCACCGGCATCATCATGGCCTATTCGTACCTTACCGAATATTTCATCGCCTGGTACAGCGGCAATACCTATGAACGGTTCATCTTCGCATGGCGGGCCATCGGGGCGTATACGGTGCAATTCTGGATCATGATAATTTTCAATGCGGTCATTCCGTTCCTGTTTTATTTCAAAAAGATCCGCACCAACCTGATCACCCTGTTTTCCATCTCGATTCTGATCAACATCGGGATGTGGTGCGAACGGTTTGTCATTATCCTGAGTACACCGGCCCGGGAATTCGATCCCTATTCCTGGGGGCTGTTCAAAGGGCCGTCCCCCATAGAATACGGCATCATGCTCGGTTCCTTCGGCATGTTTTTCTTCTTCTTCCTGCTGTTCGCCAAATTTCTGCCGTCGATGGCCATAAGTGAACTGAAGGAAGAACTGCCACTGCCAAGGCGAGGCCGTGAGGGAGAACAGAACCGGAAATAAGAATCGATTTCGGCCGTAGGGGCGACCGGCCGGTCGCCCCTACGCTGAGCGGAACGACAAGGGTGAAAAAGCACGGAAATAAAAAATGAAATTTTTCAGGAAAAAAACAGAAACCGGCCCCCGGATCATCGGCATTTTCGAATACGTGGACGACCTGCTCGGAGCCATTGGATCGGTCAGAAAAAAGGGGATCGGCATCGATACGGTCTACTCGCCGATGCGGATCGACGAGATCGGCGAAGCGTTGGGAGCCAGGCCAAGCCCGGTCCGTTTTTTCGCACTGGTCGGGGCGATTACGGGGATTGCGATCGGCTTCGGCCTGTCGATTTACACGGTCGTTCAATGGAGATTCCTCGTCAGCGGGAAACCGATTGTTCCGCTGGTACCGTTTATCATTGTGGGATTCGAGTTTTGCATTCTATTCGGCGTACTGTTCACCCTTCTGGGGCTTTTCCTCCTGACCCGGCTACCCCGTTTTCGAATTCCGTCGTATTACGATCCACGATTCAGCCAGGACCGGTTCGGCCTGGTCGTCGAATGTCCGGAGGACCAAAAAGAAGACATTGCGAATATGCTCAAACTTGCAGGAGCGGAAAGCGTCCATGACGGAACGGCATAATTTTTTCGATGAATTGACCGCATCGGCCGGAGCCCGCACACATGGTTTCTGGATCCGGATTTCCTTGGCGCTGATCCTGATCGGCGTTATCGTATTTTTTTTCGGCGTGTTCGGCAATCAGCCGAAAAGGGCCTGGATGGCGTACCTGATCAATTTCATGTTCTGGTTCGGCATCGCCAGTGGCAGTCTCATGTTTTCAGCCATGCTGGTGATCTCCAAAGCCGTATGGGGACGCTCGCTTAAACGCCTGGCCGAAACGCCTGTCCTGTTTCTGCCCGTGGCGTTCGTGCTTTTCTGGGCGCTTTATTTCGGCCGGGAGCACCTGTTTCCCTGGATCCATGAGCCGGTTCCCGCAAAAGAAATCTGGCTGAACATCCCGTTCTTTTTTTCCCGGGACGGCGCCATGCTCCTCATCCTGGCCACTTTCGGCCTGCTGCTGATCTACCATTCGGTCAAACCGGACATGGAAGCCATATCTACAGGCCGTCTGCCGGAAGCTGCGGTTGCAGACACGGCCAAACACGGTCGGCGCCAGATGGTCTACGCCAACATCTTCGGCCTTTTTTATGCGGTGTTTCTTTCATTTCTGGCATTCGATCTTATGATGTCGCTCGACCCCCACTGGTACAGCAGCCTTTTCGGCGCCTACTACTTCGTGGCAAGCTTTTTCACCGGGCTCTGTTTCCTGATGATCCTCGCCTGCATTTCCATTACACGGGACGGACTCGACCGGTTTATCTTTAAAAAACAGCTCCACAATATCGGCAAGCTGATGCTGGGATTCTGCATCATGACCGCCGATTTTTTTTTCGTCCAGTTTTTCGTCATCTGGTACGGCAACATTCCCGAGGAGACCCATTATATAATCGAGCGGATCTATCAACAGCCCTGGAAAACCTTATCCTGGGCGGTCCTGATCATCGCGTTTATCGTCCCGTTTATCGTCCTGCTCAGCCGACGGGTCAAGATGATCCCGGTCTTCATGATCGGACTCAGTATCTGGATACTTGTCGGCATGTGGCTGGAAAAGGTGCTGGTGATCGCCCCGTCCCTGTGGCCATTGCCCGAGCTTCCGATCGGGTGGATCGAGATCGGCATTACCGCAGGTTTTGCCGGAATCATGGGGATGTGCATACTGGTATTTCTGAGCCGGTTCCCCCTGCTTCCGGTCGGCGATCCCGTATTCATCAAAAATCTGGAACCCGCATACCCCGTGAGCGGCGACAGCCATGAATGATAAAGTCCACATACCGCCGGAACTGATTCCGAGAGAAACTCCCACCCGCTGGCATCTCTGGTTTCTCGGCGCCTTTTTGCTGCTCGCGGCGATGATGTACCTGTTTTACGTGTATCCGGACAGCAATATCGGCCCGGAGCAGCCGATCCCGTTCAGCCACCGGCTTCATGCCGGAGTCAAGGCAATCGATTGCCGCTTTTGCCACTCCTACGTGGCAAGCGGACCCCGGGCCGGCATCCCGGTAATGGAAAAATGCTTTTATTGCCACGAGTATATCATTCCGCTGCATCCGGAAATCGAAAAGGAACGACAATTCTATGAGTCCGGGAACGGGGTCCCCTGGGTGCGGGTCTATAACGTGCCGGACCATGTTCAGTTCCATCATCAACCGCACATCTCATGGGCCGGACTGGAGTGTACCCGCTGCCATGGGGAAGTGGAGAGAATGGACCGCCTCAAGTCAGTCTCCTTCCGGATGGAATTCTGCATCGGATGTCATCGTGAGATGAATGCGCAAGTGGACTGCTGGCTGGCATGTCACCATTGAAAGTGAATGAGGAGCATATCCTTTGAAGGAATTACAGAAACAATCCTATCTGACGGTCAAGGCCCTTTTCCTGAGTTCCATGGCCTGGTTCGTCCTCGGGACATCGGCCGGGTTTATCGGCGCCACCCACATGATGGCGCCGGAACTGCTGGCCAACATTCCGGGGCTCTTCTTCGGCCGCCTGCGCCCCATGCACACCAATATGGTGATCTTCGGATTCGTTGGCACCGGCCTGATCGGCACCACCCATTACATTCTCCCAACCCTGGTCCGGGTGCCGCTGTTTAGTGAAACCCTCGGCATCCTCTCCGTGGGGATCTGGAATATCTCGATTGCCGCAGGGACCATCCTGCTCGGGTACGGTTTCAACCAGTCCCGGGAATATGCGGAATGGCCCTGGATCGTCGATATCGGCATCCTGATCAGCCTGTTTCTGTTTTTCGTCAACCTGCTGATGACTGCCGTCCGGCGCCGGGAAAAAACGCTTTATGTATCGAACTGGTATTTTTTGGGCTCCCTGGTATTCCTGTTTTTTATCTATTTCTTCGGAAACGCGGTCTGGAACCCGGCGACCGGCTCGGTCACCGGAATTGCCGATGCCAACCTGGCCTGGTTTTACGGCCATGGCCTTGTCGGCCTTTTTTTGACACCGCTTGCCGTGGGGGCGGCCTACTATATCGTTCCCCTGGTGAGCCGCTCTCCCCTTTACAGCCACACCATTTCACTGATCGGTTTCTGGACGATCCTGATGATCTACAACCATATCGGGACACACCACATCCTGCAGGCGCCGGTGCCGACCTGGTTGAAAGTGCTGTCGGTGACCGGCAGTATCGCCATGATCATCCCGGTGGCCACCGTACTGATCAATCTCTGGCTCACCATGCGCGGCCGCCTGGCCTACCTGCATGCGGACATCGGCGGCAAATTCGTTTTCGCCGGCCTGGTCTGGTATCTCATCGTCTGCATCCAAGGGCCGCTCCAGTCGCTCCCGGTGATCCAGCGGGTGACCCACTTTAATAACTGGACCGTGGCCCACTCGCATATCGGCGTTCTCGGCTTTGCCGGTTTCATCGCCCTGGGGACCATCTTCTTCATTCTCCCCCGGATCACCGGAAAGCCGCTCTTCAACCCCCGCCTGGCCGATGTGCAGTACTGGCTGGTGCTCTTTGGGATTACCGCCTTTTTCGTTGTCCTGACACCGGCGGGGCTGCTCCAGGGAAACAGCTGGTATAACGGCGAAACAGTCTACCGGGTGTTGCCCGAACTCCACGTCTACATGGTCATACGCGCCGCCACCGGACTGCTGATCGTGGCAAGCGCCTATATTGCGTTTTACCTTGTTTTCAGGAGCATTTTTTCGCCCGAGAGGAAGACGGAATGAGAATGACGGCGGCA
>JAGXHH010000230.1 GCA_024636355.1 Desulfobacteraceae bacterium
CCACGAAAACACCGGCCCGGGATGAGGGGTAAAAGGGACTTTATCCTCCTGCAAGCGGGCATCGGGATGTGAATCCCGACCTACACAACCATACAATACCTTCCAGGCTCCGGAAGGTGTTTGCCTTTTTCCCTTCCTTCAATTCCCCGGAAGCCGTTTTGTTTGTCGGCCGACAGAGGCATCCTTACTTATCGGGCCGGTCCCAATGTGGAAAAGCGGGCGAGTGACCCTTATATTTACGAGGGGAAGCGCGAGTTTTTTTTACAGACCACATGCGGGGTGCACACATGCAGCGAAACATTCTGTCTGCCGTCGCCATCTTCCTGTCGGCCGCCCTGGTATTCTCGGCATCCGCCCCCGGGCCGGCTGCCGCCCAGGATGCATTTGGCTATTATGGGGAGGGGAACCTGTACGGCGGTTACATCGGGACGTATGCAGACGACTGGTGGTTCGACGTTTACGGCATCGACGCCTTTGACTTCTACAATGACGACCGGGACATGGATGCCGACGAGGAACTCGGTTTTTTCAGCGAACGCACCATCACCTGGGGATGGCTGGATCAAAAATTGTACTTCTCGGGCGTCTACAACGATGGGAACCGGGACGATGACTGGTTTTTCGATGCGTATGTGAATGCGGGCGATGAGGCCTTCTGGCAGCTCGAATCCGATTATCCCTGATCGGGTAGCAAAACCGCTGCCATATATGCCATCCGAGACAGTGTCGCAATCGCAGGAGGTTTTCATGAAACATCTGCTTGCCTTTCTGACGGGGGCTATTGTCGTCTTCGTCCTTGTCGCACCGGCCATGGCCCAGCGGGAATTGTCGGGCATGGTGGTCCGGGAAAAACGGATCGATGTCGAGGGATTGGCCAGCCAGAACCGGATCATCCTGATGAAAACGACAGACGGCCACCGGGTGATCGTCGACCTTGGCCCTGTTGAGCAGACGGATGAAACGGACGTGGCTCCCGGCAAAAAAATCCAGGTTACCGGCAATCTCGTCCGTATCAGTTACCGGCCGGTATTTCTCGCACAGCAGATCACCGTCGACGGCTATCAAACGTTTATCGATCAACCCTACAGGGCCGGGTTTGCCACTGAAAAGAAACAAGTCAGCCTGGAAAAAATCTGGAACGTATCGGGGACGGTGATCCGGGAGAAGCGCGTCAGTATCGAGGGGAGCACCCGTAACCGGATCATCCTGCTCCGGATCGGAACCGGTGAGCAGGTCGTCACCGATCTCGGCCCGGCGGTAAACGCCGTGCCGGTGCAGCGCGGGCAAACGCTTGAGGTCCGCGGCAAACTGTTCCGGGTCGGCAACCAGCTCATCCTGGCCGCCGATCGGATCACAATGGATGACCGTACGATCCGCGTCAAACGCCTGCCTTAAGTTCCGCTTTATTTTTTTCAAATGCTTCTTTGATCGTTTTTTTCATTCTTTTCTTCCATGCGGTATCGTCTTCCGACTGATTCGAGAACCGCTCCCGGCAGTTCCTGCCCATTTCTCTCATAATTGCCTAAAATCAATCGATTAAAAGTTTGAAGTTTTCCTGTAGATTAAACTTGTCAAAGTAGAAATTCCATCCTATAGTCGCACAGTTTTTGAATATTTCACTACTTTTTGCCCGTTTCGTTCGAACGAACGGGTATTAAAAAACCAATTTTTTTCCGGGGAGTGTAACGTCATGAAAAAGGTCCTTCTTGTTATGTTCATTTGCGCAACCCTGTCGGCAACCGCCGGGTGCGGTCCCAAGCAGGTGGAACGGATCGATCCGAGGCAGACCGTCGACCTGAGCGGAAAGTGGAACGATACCGACTCGCGCCTGGTATCCGAGGAAATGATCGCCGATGTCCTGAACCGTCCCTGGATCAGCCGGTTTAAAGCCGAAAACATCGGCAAGTACCCCACCGTCATTGTCGGAACCGTCCGGAATCAGAGTCACGAGCATATCAATGTGCAGACGTTCGTCAAGGATCTGGAACGGGCGCTGACCAACTCGGGGGAAGTCGAATTCGTTGCCAGTGCCGTCGAACGCGGGGAACTGCGCTCCGAACGGATTGACCAGGCGACCCATTCTTCCGAGCAGACCGCCAAATCCGAAGGTGAGGAAATAGGGGCCGATTTCATGCTCAAGGGGTCGATCAATACGATCTTAGACAAGATCGAAGGCAAGCAGGTGATGTTCTACCAGGTCAACCTGGAACTCATCGAGATCGAAACCCACCGAAAGTTGTGGATCGGGGAGAAAAAAATCAAAAAATTCATTTCCAAGCATAAGTACAGTTTCTAATGAAAACGCGTTTTACATCCGTTGTTCTCTGCCTCTTTTTTTTGGCCGGCTGTGCGGCCGGCCCCGATTACAAGTCAATCGACCTGAAACTGAGCGGGAATAACTGTACGGGTGCGGTCGCTTCCATCGGTGATCAGAAGGAGCGCTACGGGAGAAACCGGAAGCTGCTTTTCCAGATGGATGCGGCCATGATCAACATGTTCTGCGGCGATTACGATACGGCCAATGACTATTTCCACAAGGCTGAAACCCTGGCGGAAAACCTGTGGACCAAAAGCGTGAGCAAAGAGGCGGCCTCGTTTCTCTGGAACGATTACACCCGGCCGTATGCCGGCGAGGATTTCGAACGGGCGATGATCAACCTGTTTTCCGCCATCAGCTATATCGAATCCGGCAAAACCGATGAGGCCCTGGTCGAAGTCCGGCGGTTAAACGCGCTGCTTTCCATGTACAACGAAAAATACGAGGAAAAAAACGTCTATAAGGAAGACGCGTTTGCCCGGTATCTGTCCGCCATTCTGTATGAATCGACCGGCAGTCTCGATGATGCGTTCATCGACTATTTCCATGCCTATAAGCTGTTTGAAGATTATGGCAGGGATTATGGGACCCCGATGCCCCCCGTACTGGTCGAGGACCTCTTACGGGTAGCCGCCCGGGTAAATCGGATGGACGAGGTGCGCCAGGCCGGGTGTTCTGCTGCATCCGCCTCGTTTCTCAGTTTCGATAAGACCCGGAAACTCGGCCGGGTGGTAATGGTCCATTTCCTCGGCCGGGCTCCGAAGAAAATCGAAGCGAGCCTGATCCTGCCCACTCCGGACGGCCCGGTTAAAGTTGCGTTTCCCGAATACGCGGTCACCCCTCCGGGTTGCCGTGACAGTACCCTTTTTCTCGAATCGGGGGCGGATCGGTTTTCCGCGGCGTCCCACCTGGTCGAAGACATCAACAAGATTGCCGTAAAAAATCTCGATGACCGCAAAGTCCGGATCATGGCAAGAGCGGTGGTTCGGACGGCGGCCAAGCAGGTGATGTTCCACCAGTTGGCCAAAGAAGACAGCAGCGGTCTGCTCAAGGTGGGGCTAAATATCGCCAACACCTTGATAGAGCGGGCCGATACCCGCTGCTGGCGGACGCTTCCCGGTGAGATCCATCTTGCGCAGATGTTCGTGCCGCCGGGGAGCTACCAGGCGTACGCCGCAACCTGCGGCAGCGAAAAGACCATGCTGAAAAACATCGACGTAACGGAAGGGGAGACCGCATTCGTCTTCTGCGTCACCCATCCCCTGGGCAAAAATACCCTGTAAATAGTGCCCGAAGCACTAATAAAAAAAGAGATGACCATGACAAACAGATGCCTCTCGCTGCTTCTGCTCCTGTTGATCTTATTGTGCCTCATCGGCTGCGGCACGACTCCGGACCGGGGAAACAGTTCGACGAAAAGCCCGTTTGCTTCCGATGCGGCATCGCTTGATTTCCCGGAATCGCATTACCTGACCGCAAAAGGGATCGGCCAGTCCGAACCGGAAGCCTCCCGCCAGGCCATGGCCGCATTGTCTGCAATTTTTGAAGCCAATATCGAAAGCGAAGTCAGCACCCGTGCTGAACTGGTTGTCGACGATGCCGCCGAAGCGTTTACGAAAAATGTAAAGGAAGCCCTTCGTGTCAAATCGGCGGTAACGCTGCAAGGGGCGAGTATCGGCAAAAACTGGCAGCAAGGGTCGTATCACTATGCCCTGGCCGTGCTCGACAAATCCAAGGCGCGCGCCGACTGGGTGCAGCAGGCCATTGCGGCCGACAACCGTATTGAAGGAGAGTTATCCGTTTTCAATGATCCGCAGACGGGTTCGTTTTCCCGGCTGAAAACCGCCAACCGGATACTTTCCCTCTGGATTGACCGGCAGGTACTGGAAAGCCGATTGCGGATCATCGATGTCCCCTATGGAAGCCCGGATAGCGATGATGTGGCGGCGATCATCCGGCAATTGCCGGAAATTCGTTCCCGGATGCGCATCTGCATCGAAATGACCGGCAGCGAGGCCGAAAAAATCAGGGGCCATATTGCCGAGCGGCTCACCGGACAGGGATTTGTCCTGACCGACACCCGGGACGCATCGGATGTGCTGATCCAGGGTACCTCCCGGATCGATCAACTCGATCTGGACCGGAAGAACTGGGAGTTTGTAAGGGCGAGCGTATCGCTTGCGGTCATCGATCAGGCGACCGGCGCCCGGGTAGCGGAAATTTCCGAAAACATGCGGGCGGCGCATCTGACGTTGTCCGAGGCAACCAATAAAGCGGTGGCGAAGGTATCCGGCCAGGCGGCCGAAGAGATCGTCCGGAATTTTATTTCATCGGATAGTTGAGCATAATTTTTTCGAGCACAATCAAGGAGGTTTTGGGTATGAAACGCATATTGACGACCATTTCCCTGTTGATCTTCGCAGCAGTCCTTTTCACCGGTTGCAGCAGTACAAAAAGCGCCGTACATGAAGACTCTTCCATGGCGGCCGAATTCAAGGACGCCCCCGAATGGGTCATTGATGGCGGCAGCATCATTGAAGAGACTCTGGCCGCAGTCGGCTCCGCCGGTATCGGGAAGGCCGGCCTCAATTTCGCCCGGACGGAAGCCATGGCCCAGGCCAGAAACGAAATGTCCCGGATCATCCAGGTGCAGGTCAATGATATGGTGAGAAACTTCACCCAGCAGATCGGCGTGGTGGGAGACGACCAGACCGTCGACAAACTCTCGGCCCAGATTTCCAGTCAGGTGGCAAAACAGTCCCTGGCCGGTTCCCGGCAGAAAGCTTCGTGGATTTCGCCGTCCTCAACCCTTTATATCCTGGTGACGCTCGACTCCGAAAATGTGAAAAATTATGTAAAAGAATCGGTTGCGACGAGTATGGCCAATGAAAAAGCGCTGTGGCAGCAGTTCCAGGCCAAAAAAGGCTTCGAGGAACTTAACGCGGAAATCGCCAGGGAGTTCGGAGAATAAATCAACCCGATTGTTTCGCCGGTCTGCGGCTGCCGGGGCGGGATGTGAATCCCGACCTACACAACTGAAGAAACCGCCTGTAAGGGCGAAAATTCTTTCGCCAGCAGGGGGCGATTCGTGAATCGCCCCTACGAATAAACCATTGTACAGCGGCGTACATGGCACTGCTCGGTCCATAATGTAGGGGCGATTCACGAATCGCCCTACCGGGATGGGGCAGAATGTTCAAAACCCAGGACGGCGGCAGAGCGCCGGGCCGCCGTCATTCCCCGGTTGGAAAACCGCGTTCCCGATAGTCACCAAAAATAGTTCCCCAATGGAATGTGACCGATGAAAATGACAACCGCCATCCGCATTGCCACTGCCATGCTGTCTCTATTTTTTGTCGCACCGGCTTTCTCGCAGTCTTTCGAGGAGTTTAAGAAGGAACAGTCGAAAATGGCGGATCGAGACGGAGCCATTGCCGAACGGCAGGAGTTCGAGCACTTTAAGCGAGATCTTCAGGCTGAGTTTGCGGCCTACAAGCGGATCGTGGCAGAAGAGTACGCAAGTTTTCGCAAGAAGCTGCTGACGAAGTGGGACGATGCGGAAGTCAGTTCAAAAAAGCGGTGGGTGGAGTATGCGTCCGATTACAATGACCGGATGATCGTCGATTTCGAACAGGGGTATATTCAGCTTGACCTGATCGTCTCAGGTGCAGATGAAGCGCATATTGAAAAAGCGATCGAAAAAAAACTCGCCGACCTGGTGGTCGAAACCCAGAAAACCGCCTATGCTCGAGACGAGTTGTCCCAGAATATTGAAAAACGGATTACGGAAGCATCTGTTTCGGTAAAGACGGTACCGATAGAAGAAAAGCCGGTCCTCACACGTGTTTTAACCGGAACCGCACAGCCGACGCAAACGCAGGTGGCCGAGGCTGTAACCGATCTCAAACAGCAGGCGACCGTCACCGAAAAAAAATCGATAGTCACGGGCAGGAAGGTCGTTTCGGTGAAAATTCCGATGCCCTCCGACAGCATCCGGAAAAAAGCGGAGGAATACGGACCCGGCGTCAGGAGTTTTGCCGAACAGCGGGGCCTGGATGCCGCGCTTGTTTTTGCCGTTATTCAAACGGAGAGCGCCTTTAATCCGATGGCCCGCTCCCATGTGCCGGCCTACGGGCTGATGCAGATCGTGCCGCAGTCGGCCGGCAAAGACGCCGCCGATCTGCTTTTCAATGAACCCCGTCTACTGGCCCCCTCGTACCTGTACAGCGGACGGAACAATATCGAGATCGGCGCCGCCTACCTCTATATCCTGTGGAACCGCTACCTCAAAAAGATCAACTCGCCGGAAAGCCGGCTTTACTGCGCCATCGCCGCTTACAACACCGGGGCGGGAAACGTGGCCCGCGCCTTTGTGGGAAGCACCCATATCGGCAAGGCGGCCGTTGTTATCAACCGGATGACCCCGGAGCAGGTTTACCGCCATTTGAAAGAACATCTCCCCTACACCGAAACCCGCGATTACCTGGAACGGGTCACCGAACGGATGCAGATGTACGAGGCGTTGTAGATGCAGATTGGATTATACCCGGTTTTCGTGCAGGGAGACGGCAAAGGCATAGGCGGTGACGGCGACTTTTGCATATTCATCCGCCCGCATTTCTTCGGCGATGGTGTCTTCGTCAGGCGTTCCCGTGTGATGGGCGATTTCATGGGCGAAAAACTCGAGGATGGAATGAAATGAGGCGTTATCATGCCAGTAATGAATGCACCCGATATCGTCTGTGTACCCCCAGATGCCGGTTTTTTTGATGACATCGACAATCTGCCGGATCGGAAATTCGGTCCGGTTGCCATCCGTATCGCACCCCGGAAGCGTCCCGAACGCAATTTCTCTGCGCTTGATCTGAAAAAACGGGCAGACCAGATCTTCAATGGTATCATATTGTTTAAGTGTAATTTCCATTGCGTTTTACCTGTAGACAATTTGTCGAATGCGATTGGCACATTATTGCGGATTTTGAGTAAGCCTGCCGATGCTTCTCCCATGAGAAAATTCCATCCCCATAATCAAATATGGGGGCATATCGATAAAGTCGCAAATCCGACAGTGTTATCTATGTAGGGGCAGGCCCCCGTGCCTGCCCTTGCTGGGTCAACCCCGATGTCCGTCATTGTCACATTGTCAGCAATTCGCGGTGAAATGTGTCTGTGATTAACGGGTGACCACGTAGGAGCGGGCCATGCCCGCGAAAATGCATCCGCCATCGCGGGCATGGCCCGCTCCTACAGACCCCTTTCGACGTTCACCGGGAATTGCTGGCGCATTGTGAATTGCGAACTTAGAAAAGCAACTGGAGTTTTCCGGATAACCAAATTCGACTAATTATTCATCTGCTTCGCCCCAATAACCAGATTGAACGTTTGATAATCCGGTTACAGAATTCGAATCTTTCCCAGCCGGAGGATCGAATCGAATGATTTCAGGTGGGTTGAGGTCAGGTGGATGCCCCCGACGGCGGCCCGCTGGAGTGTGCTGGCAACGTAGCCTGTACGCCGTGCCGGATCGAAGTGGGCCATGACGTACTGATAGACCGCTTCCTTGGCGGCGGCAAGGGCGGTGCCGGCAAGCACGCGATCGCCCCGGATCATGAAGGTGTCGAGATCGCCGAAGGAAAGGACCATCGGTTTTCCGGAAGGGGCAAACGGCAGGAGCGGTTCTCCGGAAAAAAGGCGTTTCAGGTTTTGCGCGGTATGCCGCCCCATATCGAGCCCGTGGTAGGCCTGTTTGCTTATCGGTTCCGGCAGCATCGCCGCATCACCGGCCACAAATACATTCTCAAAATACCGGCTTTGAAGCGTGTTGTGCACCGGCGCCCAGGGGTCGTCCTCTTTTTTCAAGCCCCATGCCGAAAGTTCCGGCGGAGCGATGATACCGCCGGTCCAGATGATGAGATCCGACGGAAGCTGTGTGCCGGAGCCAAGCGTTATCCGCGTTTTTGAAGCCCGGGTGAGCCGCTCATTGAAATGAAATGTAACCGGCTGGTCTTCGCAGATCCGGCGGATCTCACTGTCGACCACGCGGGGTGCCGATGGGAGGAGTGCTTTTTCGCTTTCGATCAAGTTTACAGCGACATCTGCTTTGTGTCGGTAAGCGCGAAGCACCTCTCCTAAGGATTCAATCCCCTCGAGCCCTCCGCCGACGATAACCAGGCGGACCGGGTCGCCTTTGCCGGCAAGCTGTCGGAGCCGGATGCCGATAGCCTGGCAGTCCCGGATGGCTTTAAACGGCATGAGCAACTGGTTCGGGTCCTTTACCGCCCCTGGGTTGTTTATGCCTCCGATGGCTACCACGCAGGCGTCATAGCCGAAGCTTACCCCCGACGCCGTGGTAAGCCGGGAATTTTTCGGATCGATTGTTGTTGCCGTATCCTGGAAAAAATCGTGTCCGCAGCGGCCAAGAATTTGTTCCTTGTTCAGGCGGAGCTGTTCCGGCTGTTTGCAGCCCGAAACGAGTTCATGAATATTCGGCGTGAATTCGAAGGAAAGGCGCGGATCGACCACGGTTACCCGAAAATGGGCCGGCAGGCGGACGGCCGTCTCCAGGCCGGCGAAATTGCCGCCTGCGATCACCACCCTGGGTCTCGAGGGGTCGTACATGCGACGGAGTTTTGAAGTGAAGTGTTTCATCCTGGATAAAATATGGTTTCTTCAGACGAGGGTTTCAAGTGCAATTGCAATATTGATGGCCTTGTAAAAAGCTGAAAACTTGTTCAAAAAACAAGAAACTCGGGATTAGTAGCACAGAGAACTGCCTTTTTATTTGGCCATCTTTTCAAGCGGTATTATTTTTCCGAATGCGAATAACGAAATCTGTTTTGTGCTCATGCACGTGCACGTGCACGGCTCTTGGGTTAAATAGAAGGATCATATCATGTGGGAATACACCGGCCGGAAACGGCCTGATTTTGCCAGGGAGCCCGGGCAGGGACAGGAATCGGTCTGGGATTACCCGAGACCGCCCAGGATCGAACCGGACAGCCGCCGGGTAGAGGTATATGCCGGTGACGAAACACTTGCCGACTCCGTTCGAGCCTGCCGGGTTCTTGAGACCGCCAGTCCGCCGACATTTTATCTGCCTCCCGAAGACGTGAACCACAACCTGCTCGTCTCCGTGCCGGGCAGCACCCATTGCGAGTGGAAAGGTAAGGCCCGCTATTTTGCGCTTGCTTCTGATCCGGAGAGAAAAAAGGTCGGGTGGACCTATCCGGAGCCGACCCGGGCCTTTGAAAGCATCCGCGGTTTTTTTTCTTTTTATCCGGCAATGCTCACCTGTCTGGTCGCCGGCCAACGGGTGCGCCCTCAGCCCGGAAAATTCTACGGCGGATGGGTCACGGATGAAATCATAGGGCCGTTCAAGGGGGAGCCCGGCGCTTCGCACTGGTAATGTGATATGGTTCGATCCGGCTGCATCTGTTCCTCCGGGCCAGGTCAGAGGCAAAGGGCTATGCCTGGATTCATCAAGCAGGGAATCCAGGAGCCAGAATTCAGAATCCAGAATAAGGATTCGCCTTCGGCTCAATCAGGATAGAGAATATGCCGGAGCGGAGCGACATCCGAATACCTTCTGGCTCCTGGCTCCTGTATTCTGGATTCTTTTCTAACGAACCAGGGGAATAAAGCCCCTTTCAGGGACAACCAAAACCTGGTCCTCTGGGCCAGAATATTTATTTCTTCCTTTCAAAACTGTTTCCAATCTTACCCGGCGGTATTTAAATGCCTATCGAGTTGTCGTATAAGAGATTTTCATTTTTTGAACACGATGAATGACGGATTGACGGAGGTCGACTTCAGCTTATCTTGAGAGTTGAAACCGGCATGATTTGCGATGCCCCGGAAGGACAAGTCCCCATTACGGAAATGCCGATGCAATCGGGAGGCGAACGTGAATACTCAATCTCCATTCCTCAACTGGCTGTATGTCTCGGGTATCCTGATGCTTGTCGCCTGGCTCGATTACATCACCGGACATGATTTCGGGTTTTTCGTCTTCTATTACATACCCACCGCTCTTGCAGTCTGGCTGTTGAGCCTGTATGCGGCGGTTTTAGTGGCCGTCATTTCGGCGCTTCTCTGGTTCTGGACGGATGTAGCAGGTGGAAAGATTTTTCCTGATGCGTTCACAGCCGTCTGGAATACAAGCATACGGCTTGCGGCGTTTTTGGTTATCGCCTTCGGTGGGCACCGGATTCGCGAACTGCTGAATAAGGAACTGCAGACATCGGAAAGCCTGCGCCGGGCACTTGCCGAACTCACCATTCTGGAAGGCATTCTGCCGATCTGTGCGTCATGCAAAAAAATCCGTAACCCGGAAAATGAATGGCAGCAGATGGAACGTTATATTACCGAGCATTCGGAAGCGCAGTTCAGCCACGGGCTCTGCCCGGACTGCGCCAGGCGATATATGCAGGAGGCCGGGTTGACAGACCGTTCCGAAAAAATGGAACCCGGAGAACAATCCGGCGACAGCGGGTAAAGGTTTCATGGGGAAGCGGGTACCGGGGGAATTTTTTCTGGATTGTTTCGGCGCAAATCGATATATCCACACAGTTGCGCTGAAAATGGAAAAAAACTGTCGATGCCCGAAAAGGAGTTTTGAAGATGACGATTCAGGAGCAGGTCAAAAAAGACCTGATGCTGGCCATGAAGCAGAAGGACGAGGAAAAAAAAGGCGCCCTTCGCATCATTATGGGTGAATTTGCCCGGGCCGAAAATAAGACGCTTCCCGATGACGACGTCATCAGAATAATAAAGAAACTGATCAAGTCCGAACGCGAAACCCTGGCGCATGCCGGAGCGCACGAGGATACTCGGTATATCGAAATCCTGGAGGAATATACGCCTAAAGCGGCCACCGACGAAGAAATCCGTCACTGGATTGAAGCGAATATCGATTTTTCTCAGTACAAGAACAAAATGATGACCATGCGCGACATCCTGGCCCATTTCGGCTCGCGTGCCGACGGCAACCGGGTCAAGGAACTCCTCCAGTCCCTGTAAGCGGCAAATTGTTGTATAATTTGCTCAAGTGGGCTCTTGCTCGTGATCTTAATCTTAATCTTACTTTTAATCTCAATCTTTGACAAACTCCCAAAAAGCAAAACTAACCACAGAGAGCTCAGAGGTCACAGAGATAAGGCCTTTATAATAAACGCATTTCTCTGTGAGCTCTGCGTCCTCTGTGGTTAGGACGTCGAGCGGTTTTTTGGGGTTGCGCGAGGTAAGAGCAGGTCGGAATTTTCGAATCGGTCGATGGCCGGACCGATGGATGTTTATTCTTCCTGGACGGCCGTGCCCACATAGGTGCGTTCTATTTCCGAATAGATCGGAGGCAGAATGCCGGTATATTTATAGGACGTCATGATGTCTTTGATTCCGGTCGCCTTGTCGCCGAACTTGAGCTGTGCCGCTTTCCAGAGCAGCCCGTTGCCGCCTTCGCCTTCAATAACGATTCCCAGGATGCATTTGGCATCCGCGTGTGCGGTAACCATGCCTAAAACGGTGTAGCTTTTGGCCTGGTAGGTGGTCAGGGTTCCCGCACCGTTTACACCGATCGGCATAGAGCTGCGCCCCATGTATTCCACCCATCCGGCACAACCCGACAGCATTAAAACCATAGAAAGAAGTACAAAAAGAATAGTCGTTCGTAATGTGATGATCTGCATCGTTTTTCTCCTGCTAAGCGGCCGGCCATCGATCGCTTCGAACGATCTATATACCAGTAGTATTTCCTCATTGGCAATTGCTATCTTCGTCATCGGCTGAAAATTCACTCTGCAGAGCCCGGTATTCCAGAGGCGCTTCGGTTGTGTAGGTCGGGATTCACATCCCGACGCTGGGTATGGACAACTGCCCCATTCCTGAAGGGCGATTCGTGAATCGCCCCTACATCATGGACCGAGCAGTGCCATGTTACGCCGCTGTACAATGGTTTATTCGTAGGGGCGATTCACGAATCGCCCCCTGTAAGGGCGAAAGATTTCGCCCTTACAGGCGGTTTCTTCAGTTGTGTAAGTCGGGATTCACATCCCGATGAGGACTGCCCACCACTGGAGCGAACCGGAAAACCCGATTTTCTTTTGTTACCTAAAAAAAATAAGCATTTCCTGCGTAAAAACATCTGACCTCTTGATGTGAAGCCCGAAGGGGACAGCCCTTTACGCCATGCCTTTTGCCATGCCTTTTTGAATTGACAAGCAGGGCGAAAGTTACCTAAATCGATGGCAGGTTTAGTGCGTGCCGGAAAAATAGAGAATGTATGCCCGTTGGATTTCAGGTGAAGAGGACAGAAGATGAACCGTAAACTGAAAAAAGTAAAAGAGATCGCCGACTTCTGGTTGACATATCCGGTGGACTGCGAGTTTTCGGACAGCCGGCCGGCGAATATGGAAGCATTCCGGGAAGCAGAAGCCTATACGGTCCTGCTTTCCGAGCCTTCCGCCAAAGGGCGGGTGCTGATGAAAATCGTTCCCAAAGGCCGGCCGCTTGCCGGTTTTTCGGACCAGGACCGTGAAAATATTGCGTACAATGAACTCAACCTGTTCCGGATCACTATGATATTCCAGGAAATGGAAGAAAAAAAGCTTCGGCTGGACAAAACAGGGCGTCGGCAGCTCAAGGAGTACCTGTCCCAACGCGAAGCCGAACAGCAGGGCGGTTGATGAGCGGTATTCTTGAAAGATACCGGGTCAATGACCTGATCTTTGATCCCGATGCCGTCCGGCTGGTCTTCCTCCTGGAATCGCCGTATACCGATGAAGTCGTTCACGGTCATCCCCTGGCCGGCAGCTCGGGGAGGAGCATGGCGCGATTTTTCGTGGAAAAAGTAGCGTACTTCGGGGCCTGGGACCCGAAAGTCCCGATCGGCTGCCAGATACGTGATCGGGAGGAGTCAAAAATCGGCCTGGTGAACTGTTCCAATTACCCGCTGGACCGGTCCGTTTATTCTCCCGTCGATTATGCCGCGTTTGCGGAAAAGATCGACGGGTGGGATCTGATCCGGAAAAATCCGAAAGCCACCCGGCGCAACAATGCGGACCACTGCGTCCTGGCAGAAGACATCGTTGCCGATCTTTCCAACCGCCTGCACCGGGTGCCGAACGACGCGCTTATCATACCCTGCGGGGATGTCGCCCGGACCCTGCTCGAAAAATGCCTCGACCGGCGTCTGCCCGTCTATGATCAAAAGGTGCCCCATCCGTCCCGGAATCTCTGGTTTTCGGAAAGGCATTTCCGTGATAAACTCCATTTCATCGAAACGATTACCCGCCGACTGACTTGAGTGTTTAACGACGATGGGTTATTGGGAGTATCCACCCTATGTGTGCGTGAAAAAAAAGCCAGGGCTGCAAAAAAGCTGTGAACGGGTGGTCACGCCGGAAAGAGGTCTTTATAAGAAAACGGCAAAGAGGTGAGGAAAATGACGGAACGGCCGGGCATTCCCATCACGATTCACGTTGATTGCTATTCGGGCTACCGCGGGGAGCAGGAGCCAGGGACCGTATATTTCGGACAACACGCCGTGGCGGTAGCCGAAATCCTGGATCGATGGATTGCACCCGATCATCGCTATTTCAAGTTCCGCGGAGACGATGGGGCACGCTATATTATCCGGCACGACGAGCGCGAACAACTCTGGGAACTGACCCACTTCGAAAGTCGAGAAGAAGGTATCCGGTGATGCCGGGGGGGGAGGGGGGCGTGTGCGCCTGTTGTTGGGAGCCGTTCTAATTGCGAATTTCTTGTTTTTAAACAGATTATTGAACATGAAGTACATGAAGATCTCATGAAGATCCATGAAGGGATTTTTTAATTTTTTATCCTTCATGTTCTTCATGGTCTTCATGTACATCAAACCGCAGAAGCCGTCATGCGGCGGAGGCCGCAATCCCGTTTCTCCGGCATTTTTCGGGACGCCCGGCAGCCTGCGCCCTGTCTTTTACCCGGAGGTGCTTATACTTCCTGCCCCGCATCGCATCGCAGCGTGATGCGCAGGATCTCGCCCGTTTTCCACAACCGCATGCGCGGCCCCCAGGTGCCGGTTCCCCGGCTGATGATCAACGACATTTCCCTGACCATATGGAAACCTTCGAGCAGCGGATATGCCAGACGAACGATATAGCCGAACGGCCAGATCTGGCCTGCGTGAGTATGGCCGCAGAGCATCAAATCGACGCCGGATTCAGCCGCCTGCTCTATTTGTGACGGGGTATGGGAAAGAAGGATCGTCGCACCTTCGGGCCGCCCTTCTACTGTTTGGATGACAAGGTCATGGTTCCGCCCTGCTGAATGCCGGCGCCCGAGATCGTCTACGCCCGCTATGATAAGGCCGCTTTCGACTTGAACCCACCGGTTTCGCAGTACATTGAAGCCGCTTTCTTCCATCAGTCGCTGACTTTCATTACCGCCACCGTGAAAATCGTGATTTCCCAATACGGACCAGACCCCGAGCGGCGCGGTCAGCCGGCGCAGGACCGGAATAAACGTTTCGGGGTTGCTCCCGTGGCCTTCAAAAAAATCCCCGAGTAAAACGATCAGGTCCGGTTTTTCCTTTAAAACCTGGGAGATCCTGTCCGCCATCCACCGGTCGTCGAGCTGGGGTCCGAGGTGGGTATCGGAAATGGCGACTACTACGGTGCCGTCGAGTGCCCGCGGAAGTCCGGCCACCCGAACTTCGTAATCCTGCACCACCGGCGCCCGGAATCCTTGAACAAGTGCGATAATTGAAAGCAGGCACCCGGCAGCAAGCGCCCCGCCTCTCAAACGGGGAGCAAACCGGCGGCAGAAAAAACCGAATCCGGTAACCACATCGACTGCCAGAAACGAAACGAACAGCAAAAACAATACCGCCATCCAGTTCATTGCGGCAAATTCGAAGGTTTCGGCCAGAAATCCCGAGCTGTCGTGCCCGACGGTGCGCCCCAGAAAGAAAAACAACCAGAGGCAGAAACCGGAAATGAAAACCGGCTTTCGCGAATACCGCCGGCGCACCATCGGAATGGTCGATATTCGCCAGAATACATAGAGGTGCATCAACGTACAGACAGAAATCAGTATGGTTCCGAACATCTTTTCTCCGGGGTCAAATCTTTATTCTTGACAAATCGTCCACAAGCAAATCGAATCGTTGTTTCAGCGTAGAATCCTTTTCCATTTTCAGTCGCAATCGTTTCCTTGAGATACTGACTGAACTGTAATCGATGTTTCCAAGATACCTCCCGATTTCCGGCTGCCTGATATTGCAAAATCGATAAAGGAGTTCCATCAGCATGGATCGCTCCGTTGAGTTTTTACCCCGCCGACAGATCTCATCCCGGTCATTTCCGGTTAATGCGCAGAAGGCGTCAATCAGTTTCCCAGGGGTGTACGACGAGCGAATCTCTTTTAAATGGGGTTGTTCCCGGCCTGATGCGGGATCCATCCTTGTCAGGTATTTTTCTTTGATGTCGTTGATAAAGCCATCAGAACCGATAATTCCGTTGCCTTTTCCGATGTCAAGAGGGCTTGATTCAACTTTGTTCAGGCCTCGATAAACGAACTGCCGGTAGGCAGCCCGCCCTTCTTTCGTATCCCCTCCGAAATAATCGAGCACCGTCTGGTAATGGACAAACGCATCCCGTTTTTTCGTATTCGTATATCCGGCAAAACTGCTGTGGGAAAACCCCTTCAAAATCGTGATTCGCCGTTCCGTTTCCATCCCGGCATGCGCTTTGGTTCTTACCGGGTTCAGGTGAATGTAGCGGGACAGTTCTTTTAAATAAGTGTCTGCATCGACCAGGTAAGCTTTATAACGCCCCTGGTACAGATGACCGGACCGGTTGTGACGGCGGTTGAAGGAGGATGTATAGGCGATATTGAAATGACGCATGAAACTCGACAGATTCCCTTCCGGAGTCGTCACCAGAAGATGATAATGATTGGTCATGCATACATAGCCCAGCAAGGAAACGTTATATACTTCAAGGGAATCCGACAGTTTTTCAAGGAACATCAGGTAGTCGTTGTTATCCTTAAAAATATCCCGCCGCTCGTTTCCTCGACCCGTGACATGATAATATGCGCCTGAATATTGGATACGGAGTTGTCTGGCCATGGGCTGAAGCTATGGGAAGTTAAGGCATTTGTCAAGAATAAAGATTTGACCCCCTACGCATTACAACTTCTTCAGGGTGATGCCGTATTTCCGGATCCGGTATCCCAGCTGCCGGGGAGTGATGCCGAGGGTCATGGAGGCATTCTGCAGGATAAACCTGCTGGCCTGGAGCGCGACGACGATTCTTTTCCGTTCCAGCTGCTCAACCTCTTCGATCAGGCCCATCCGGGAATCGGGCGATGATAGGGGTACGGGATACTCCCGGGTATCCGGATATTCTTCGGGCGGGTTGAATGGGAGGTCTTCCGGGCCGATGACACGCGTTTCGGTCATGATCACCAGGCGTTCGACCCTGTCTCTTATACACATCT
>JAGXHH010000231.1 GCA_024636355.1 Desulfobacteraceae bacterium
GGACAACCTGGCGTCATTTATTGAAACCCATTCGGAACGCATCGATCAGTTTCTCGAAGCCTTGCTTTCCTACCGAACCCATTTGCGCCGTTTTCGATCCCGATTGTGGCTCCTCGGGATACTTGCCGCCATGGCCGGCGGCGCCATCGCGATGCTTGCCGAAATTGCCACCGGAACATTCGACAAAATCAGTAATCCGCTGGTTGTGAGCACCGGAGCAGGCGTAACGGCCGCCCTCCTTATTATCTGGGGATTGCTGCCGATGCGGCTTTTCGGCCGCAGGTTCCATAACAAGCTGCTCAACCGGCTCGATTCCCTGATCCCTCTGGAAAGCCAGACGCGAAAGGACAGCTGGCAGGCCGTCCGTGGACTGGTCGTAAAATATCTGCAAAAAACCGGCGGCCGATTTTCAACCAAAGTTGTGAAACAGGAATATCATACTGTCCACCGCGTTTGGGAAGAAGGGACCCGGGATGTTCGGAAGGGACTGAATGAACTCGCCGATATAATGAAGGGCCGGTCGGTTATCGGCGATTTGTCCTCCCCGATAAGCGACGATGAGAAGGTAACCGAAATCCGCAGCAATGCTCCTGCAAAATGACCCACCCTGCCCATATCACCTCCATTATAGTACAGAAAAACAACAAGCGCCGTTTCAACGTATTCATAGATGAAGAATTCCGGTTTTCCGTCGGTTACACTATCGCGCTGACCCTCAGACCTGGCGATGTACTGAGTCCATCCCGGATCGAAGAGATTAAGTCGGCGGACCAGCAGGAGCAGGCATACGAGAAGTCCTTGCATTATCTTAAATTCCGGCCGCGGAGCCGTCAGGAAGTGGTCCGGTATCTGGAAGAAAAAGGATTTGCGGAAAAAGCTGTCGAGACAACCCTTAAACGATTGGAATTCTTCAGGTATATCGATGACGAAGCGTTTAGCCGGTTCTGGATTGACAGCCGTGAACGGCATCGTCCAAGGGGTGAATTCGCCCTGCGGTTCGAACTTAAAGCAAAAGGCATTCCGGATGTCATAATTGATGACATGCTGTCCGGATATGAAGAAACAGAACCGGCCTGGCGGGCGATATACCCGAAGCTGCGTGCCTGGAAGCCCGGAGATGCATTCGAATTGAAGAAAAAAATCCACGCATTTTTAAACCGTCGTGGATTTACGTACAGCACCTGTGAAACGGTATTTGAGCGGGCAGTCCAGTGGATGGCGGAGCACCCCTAAGTTTCTCAAATGCTCTTGCTCTTAATCTTGCTCTTGCTCTTAACTTGCTCTTAATCTTAATCTTAATCTTAATCTAACCTTTAAAAAGTAAGAGTATGAGCAAGATCAAGAGCGACCGAATTTCGCTCAACCCTTAAACGACAGCCCCTTCAGTATAAAATCGGCCATCTGCACCTTAAGCTTGTTGAGATCCGTGTTTTTTCGGACGAGCAGGAAGTAAAAAAGGCTGCGTTCAAACAGGCCGAATAGAAAAACGGCTGCGATACCCGGATCTTCCGCATTCAGGAATCCTCGGGCCACACCCTTAATGATCTGCTCTTCGATCAGATCGATAAACACGGAAAGGATGTCTTCGTAGATTTCCTTGAACAACCCGCCGTTTCCGATCCCTTCACGGAAGAGCAGTTCGGCTACCGCCAGGTTTTCGCCATAAATGGTCAACAGGTCATCTATGACGGCCAGGACGTTATTCCGGATTTCCTCGGGAGTTTCTCCGTCAAAAATGTGCTCGGTCCGCATGATGAACAGGTCCTTGACCTGGTCGATGAATTCATTGCAGACCTCGCGGAAAACCGTTTCTTTGGAATGGAAGTAATTGTAGAACGTCCCCTGGGAAACGCCGGCGGAAGCGACGATGTCCGAAACCCGGGTCTTCTGGAATCCGTTTTGCTGAAACATGCGGATTGCCGAATCGATGAGTTGCTCTCTGGTCTGTGGATCTCCATTGGTCATACTGTAATAAAATCCCACGCACCTGACGCATCAGTTTAAAACCAGTTGGGCCTTTACTCTCTGACCGATAAATGCGTCCGCCAGTGCCTGATAATCGAGTGCTCCGTTACAGCTTTTCCGATAAAACACGACCGGTTTTCCGACATCCGCACTTGCCGCGATGGCCGTATTGATACGAATCGGCGTGTCGATCACATAGCGGCTGTAGCGCTCATCCGACTGAAGCCGCTCCAGGATATCCGTACTGATTCGGGTCCGCTGATCGAAAAAGGTCGGAACGACGCCCGCAATGACTATTCCCGGATTGATTTCCTCTTTGATGGCATCTATCGTATCGAACAATTCTTCGAGTGCACGATACGCATACGGCTGCGTCTGGCAGGGGACCAATACTTCACCTGCACAGGCAAATACGTTGATTGTCAACAAAGACAGGCTCGGCGGGGTATCGATTAAAATGACGTCATATTCACCGATCAGATCGGCAAGGACGTCTTTCAGGCGGTTTTCACACCCTTCCTCATCCACGAGTTCTATTTCCGCACCGGAAAGATCCGAATGAGAGGGTATCACGCTCAGGCCTTTCCATTCGGTCCGGCATACGGCATCAAGCGGGTTGTGAACCCCGGGTTCACTGATCAGGTCATAAATGCTGATCGCATCATCATCTATTTCCACACCGAGTCCGCTGGTCGCATTATGCTGCGGGTCCATGTCCACAATGAGTACATCCTGACCTTTCCGGGATAGTGCCGCCCCCAGGTTGATTACCATCGAGGTTTTTCCTACACCCCCTTTTTCATTGGCAACCGCTACAATTCGTGTATTTTTTCCGGCCATGCCCAACCTCCCTTTCATCTGCCGCCGAGTCCATGAAAGCCGTTAAGGCGGTTGATTGGCAGCGCGTTTATTCCAGCAACTCAAATTTAGTTTCTTGTAATCTTTCCGAATAGGATTTTCAAGTATTTATAGCATCTTTTCGGACGCATTGGCAATTGCCGCCCTTCAAGTCCGGATCTGCTTTTTCAGATCGCCCACCCGGCTCCGGATTTGGGAAAGCACTTCGGCGATCTCATCGATACGTTCAAGCGATGCGGCTTTGTTTCCCTGGTCCTGACCGGCTATGGCTTTTATGTTCGAAAGATCGGTCTGGTAGCTTTTGAAACGGTTGACAAGCTGGATGAACATTTCATCGGAAACAGATTCGATTAATTTGAAGAGGTACTGGAATTTGATGTTTTCTTTGGAATTCTTAAAATGAAACACCAGGGAGGTTTCCGTTTCCTTTTTCATGCGGGCAACACCGCTTTTTAATGCAGGAATCTCCGCCATGTAGTCGGTCTTGCTTTTTCGGAACACTTTTTTTATCGTATTGACGAACCGATAAAAACCAAGCTTCATGAACGCTTCGGTTTTTAACGCGGTGCTGTAGTCCAGGGTCGCCGACGCCATCGGCACGGAGAGCCCCCGGGATGTCTTCAGGGATTCGAGTTCGATATGACGGCCGTTTTCCGGCCCGCCATTTTCAGGAATCGGTTCGCCGCCTGTCATCCGGTAGTCGACCAGCGTTTCTGTGACCATGATATCATAGGGGCGGGTAATCGACTCGAACTGATCCGCAATATCCGCCTCTTTTTCCCGCAGGAATCGAAACAGGGCGGGGTTGAACTGCTCGGCCATATACCGATCCAGATCCTGCTTGAACATTTGAAACACAGCCGTCAGGGTGTCTGAAAAACCTTCGGAAGTCAGCTGGTCTCCGTATTGTTCGTACGGGATGGTATAGTTTTTCACATACTCAAGTATTGCAGGTGCAACCGGCCCGCTTCCGGTATCATAGAACCGGTCTACTTCTGCCCGGATCTCTCGCTTCAGCTGATTGGACGCACCATCAAGGGTGCTTTTGATCATGGCTTTGATCCGTTCGGTTTTTTTCTGCTGCTGCTTTATTTTCTTCAACAGGACACCGGCGCCGGCGGCATCTGAGGACAGGATATCCCGGTTCAGGTCGAGCAGGCGCCGAAAATCGGCCGTCATCAATTGGAGGCGCTGCAGATGGTTTTTAAGCAGGAGGCTGTAGCGCTGCTCCGTGATAAGCTGCAAAAAATCGTGCTCAAACCGCTTTTTTTCGTGATCGGAAAACGTCGTGATGTTTGGGTCGGCAACCCACTGGTCAAGGCGCAGACGGTCTTTTTCGGGCAGAATCTCTTTTCGGGCGGAAAACAGTGTGTAGAGGGCGGAAAAGATATAAATCGGCGGGTCTTTGACGATGAGTTCCAGATCTTCGCGGGATTTTGCGGCAACCCGCTGGAGATCCGCCAGCGACTCGTGTTCATTGAAGTCTGCGTTAATGACAAAAAGCAAATGGGTCGTGCCGACCATCTGCTTGATCATGTTCAAAAATTTAATATCCGCCTGCCGGAGTCCAGTCCGGCTGCTGATCAGGTAAACTACCAGGTCGGCGGTCCGGAGATAGTCCTGAATCATGGCAAGGTGCAGAGGATTTGGGGAATCGCTCCCCTGACAGTCAGCGATTTCAATATTGCGATCCAGATCCCCGGAAGGAATTTCCAGGTGGATGTCCTTGAGAAAAACAGACAGGTATTCCGATCCGGCATACATCTGATGATCGACAAACCGGTTGCCTTCAAACACGACGGTTTCGGTCTGATCGGAGACGATTTCCCGGACTTCGGGATACCCCTTCAGGCAGGCGGCCAGGAGCACGCTGCTGGTGCTCCGCAGGCCCTTGCTCCAGAAATGTTTTGATTCCAGATTTGCAAGCGCCGAAGACAGTTCGTCCCGGTCCTTTGCCTTGCGGATATCGAACGCTTCATGAGTGGAACGCCAGTTCAGCGTGGGAAACAATTGCAGTGCCTGTTCAATTTCCGAATTGAGCTCATGCCAGGATTTGAAAGACAATACAGCCCGCAGCCGATCGGATCGGCGCGCCTTTGTAACAATGGAGGTGATGACCCCGGCCCCGCGCTTTAAATAATCACCGGAGAACAACGCATTGATAAAGGTGCTTTTCCCGGATTTGATCGTTCCGACAACCGCCATCCGCAGCAGATCGTCTTCCAGACGCTGCTCGAAAAGCTTGGCTGCATGGCGCCAGTCATCGAATGTTTCATCCGATGAAACGGAGATCGTTTCCCGGGTCCGATCCGTAAGCTCGATCAGATCCTGATTTATTTCAAATAGTTGATGCTTTATAGACGTATCGTACATAAGCTGCAGATTTAGTTCATATTTTTACATGGAAAAAAGGGATTCAGTCTCGATAACAGATGACTTTTATTACATTAAGCCTGCCGCTTGTCAAAGAGATTCTAAATCGCAGATAACAGGAAAGCATGTTTCGAGGAAAAGCGCCTTGCGGAAAAGATCCTATCGTGCTATAATTCATTTAAATTTAATATAAAAAAGGTATTAAGGTATTTCTGCAATGTCACAAAAGAACCCAGAGTGCCCCTTATACAATCCGTTGAACTGCAAAGAATACAATAATCCCAAATTGTGTGCATTCACACGGAAAGATCGCGACTGCCTGAAGAAAAAAAAGCCGAGCTCCCCGAATATCGCCGAAGCTGAGGCCGAAACGGAAAATGGGGCATAAGGCGCCATCCGGAACGCACCCTGTTACGTTTTTCAATTCCTTCCATGGCCATGACCGACTCCCGCAAATTGCATGATCTCCGTCAGGATGCCGAAACAATCTTTCGTGCCGGTATTAACGATGTAACCGCCGATAAATCCATTTACGCGAAATGCCGGATCACGGATTCCGATCTTTTTATCGACAATCTCCTTTTCGATCTTACCCGTTTCAAACACATTTATCTGATCGGTGCCGGAAAAGCGACCGCGGCAATGGCGGCTGCAATGGAAAACCTTTTGGGAAACCGGCTCACCGCCGGCCTGATCACGGTAAAATACGGGCATGCCACGCCCCTTGATACCGTTCGAATCATAGAAGCCGGCCATCCCGTCCCCGATGAAAACGGGCAAAGAGGCGCCCAAGCCATTGTCTCAATTGCAGAATCTGCGGGACCGGATGATCTGGTCATCTGCCTGCTTTCCGGCGGCGGGTCTGCACTGCTGCCGCTTCCGGCCCCTCCGGTGCGCCTTGCGGAAAAACAGGAAACCATTCGGCTGCTGCTTTCCTGCGGGGCAAGCATCGACGAAATCAATGCCATCCGGAAACACATCTCGGCGATAAAAGGGGGGCAACTGGCCCTGGCTGCCTGGCCTGCAACGATGGTTTCGCTGATCCTGTCGGATGTCGTCGGCGACAAACTCGACGTCATTGCCTCCGGTCCCACCGTGGCCGATTCCAGTCGCTATACCGATTGCCTGGATATCATCGAAGCTTACAACATTGCGGGTCAGTTGCCGGCCAGCGTCCTTTCCCGCCTGAAAGAAGGAGCTGCGGGAAACCTTCCGGAGACCCCGAAATCAGGAGACCCGGCGTTATCGAAATCCGCCACACGGATTATCGCCGGCAATTCATCGTGCCTGGCCGCTGCAAAATCAAAGGCCGAAGCGCTCGGATAC
>JAGXHH010000232.1 GCA_024636355.1 Desulfobacteraceae bacterium
ATAAAGGATGCGGCAATCCCCTGGAAGTCTGTTTCATGTTCGGATCGATGGGCCAGTATTACATTGACAATCAGATGGGTCGGGAAATCGACAGTCAGGAAGCAATCGCCATCCTGACCAAATGCCATGAAGCCGGCCTGGTTACTCAGCCAGCCACCGCCCAGAACCCGGGCGGCATGTGCAACTGCTGCGGTGATTGCTGCGGCGTGCTCGCCTCACTAAACGATCACCCGAAACCGGCCGAACTGGTCTTTTCCAATTATTATGCCATAGTCGACCAGGAAGCCTGCACCGGCTGCGAGACCTGCATGGACCGGTGCCAGATGCGTGCCCTGACCTTAAACGACGATGATCGGGCGCAGATCAACCGCGACCGGTGCATCGGGTGCGGCCTGTGCGTGACCACATGCCCGACCGACGCCCTCCGCCTGGTGCCGAAGGCCGCCGACCAGCAGCGCATCCCGCCGGTCACCGCCCTGGACCAGATGCTGGAGATGGCCAAAAAGCGGGGCATTACCTTTTAACAGGGCAAAATTAATGAATACCGAAATGGCAAATTACCTGGAGGCCTGGCGGGCGGGGGATATTTCCCCCTCGCCGGCGGCCGCATTTATCGGATCGGAACTGGTTGCGTTCGGCGACGGTTTCTCGGAAGTCCAGCTCGAAATTTCCGGGGAACACCGCAATTCGTTTGGCACCATCCAGGGCGGCATCCTTTGCGCATTGGCCGATGTGGCCATGGGAACGGCGGTTGCCACCACCCTGGAAACCGGAGAACAGTTTTCCACCACCAATCTCAATTCGATGTTCTGCCGGCCGGCAACCAGCGGCCGGCTCCATGCTGCGGCCCGCGTGCTTCATCGCGGCAGGTCCACAGCCCTTTCGGAATGCGAGATTACCTGCGGCGAAACACTCGTGGCCCGTATGACATGCACGTGCATGATAAAAGACTTGAAGAATTCAGGAGCCAGAATCCAGAATCAAGAATCCGGAAGACAAAACGAACACAAATGAATGGATCCCGGATTTTACAAACGTTCCATCATAAAATCGATTAATATACGATTAAATCTTTCGGGATCCTGGAGATGCGGTGCATGGCCGCAATCGGGAAAAGAGACCAGGAAGGAATGCTTCAGCCGGTCGTGCATGTACCGGCTGTTTTCCTCCGGGTAATAATTGCTCCCCTCCCCATAGGTGATCAGAACCGGCAACCGGATGCTGTCGAGCAGGCGCCGATAATCCCGAACGATCATGGACGCCCAGAATGAGGCGATTACATGGGACCGATTGTACATGGCCTGCTCAAACAGCCAGTCCATATCCGCCTTCCCCTTGAATTCGGCTTCGTAATCAAACCCGCCATTTTTCGTCAGCTTCCGATCCTGAAGGCGCTCCACCAGGTTACGGGAAAAATCCCGCCAGTTGCTTTCCGTGATGGCCGCCATCATTTTCGTGTTGTCTTCATGGCCGAAATCCCCAAACACGCCGGAAAACCCGCGCAGACCAAATGCCCATGGCTCTGCATCCCCGGCCGCATCCTGCTTCATCAGGCGCGGGGCCATGTCGATGATTGCAATCTTCTGGATATCCCCACTGCCGAACTGCTCGATGAACTCAAAAATCACGTGAGCGCCCAGGGACCATCCGACCAGCGTTGCCGGCGAGACGTCCAGGTAATCGATCAGTTCTTTTAAATCGTAAGCCAGGGCGGAAATGTTCAACCCATGATCCGGCACCGCCGATGCCCCGTGTCCCCGGAGGTCGTATGCAACGGTCCGGTGCGTCTCCTTCAACGCACCGACCTGGTATTTGAAATGACGGTGATTGGCGGTCAATCCGTGGACAAACACAACAGGATCACCGCTTCCCATGGCCTCGTAATAAAGAGGCACCCGGTCCCGGCTTTCATAAAATGGCATTTTTCACTCCATGCCCATCGTTTGCAATACAATTCACAATGATTCGGAAGATTAAATCAAAGGCAAATTGTGAAATAGTGAATTGTTAATTGCGAATTGATAATTACTGGAACGAAGCGGATAACCAAATTCTGAATTCTGGTTATCGGGAAAACTCCAGCTAATTATTTCTCTCGCAGAGCCGCTGAGGACGCGGAGAATTCCTCTGCGCTCCCAGCGTCTCTGCGAGAGGAAACTCAATCTCTTTGGCACCAGAAAGTTTAGGGTGGCCCATCACTGGAGCGAACCAGATAACCGGTTTCTGAATTATAGCTTTGGCTCCTAATTTCTGGCTCCTGGCTTCTGAATTCTATCTCCTGGCTACTGCTCCTGGCTTCTGGATTCTGGCTTCTGGATTCTGGACTCTATCTGCCTTGCAGCCTACCGGTTCATCACATCCGCAATCCCCGCTTCTTCCAGTGCCAGGTGGTCTGAGCGCCAGACATTATTCTCATTTGAAAATTCCTGGATATGCTTTTCCGTAAGATGAATGACCATCTGCTGGTCTTCGACTGCCTGGTCCTCGTTATGCAGCTTATTGTGCAGCTCGGAACGGCTGTTGTAAGCAGCGGCATATTCGGGAGCAAGCGATATCGCTTTGTCAAAATCGGCAAGGGCTCTTTGATCCTCATTGATTTTCACGAAGGCCAATCCTCTTAAATGATAGGTTTTGGCGTAAGTGGGATCGGTTTGAATTGAAGCATTGAAATCGGGGATTGCCTTATCCGGTTTGCCTGCCAGCAACCGGGCGGCGCCCCTGCTGGTCAAACCGACTGCATCGTTGGGTTCCTGCTCCAGGTATTTGGAAAACTTTTCAATGCTTGCGGTATACTCTCCTTTTACATACGCTTGCACGCCTTCCTGAAAAACGGGATTTTCCATAGCTTTCGAGTCCATGGCGACTCTCCTTAGATATTGTAACGCTGTACGCGTTTTTTTTGCCTTTAATGGCTTGTTCAAAATAATCAGAAAACGGAGCGAATTCAAGGCGGCCCCATCACATCCCGACATGGGATTTTGGGATATTCGGTTATCCGCTTCGCTCCAGTCATTATCAATTCGCAATTGGCAATTCACAATTTGCCTTTGATTTAATCTTCCGAATCAATGACGAATTGTGGATAGCTAACTTTGAATGGAGATTATACGATATGTGATGGAATCTCTCGGGATCGAGACCAGATTGGTGCGGCTTTCGGAACTGGGCGTTTCGGGGAAACGGGCAGCAGTTGATCGTCAATATCTGCCAGAAGGTAGAAGGTAGAAAAAAAATACAAGGAAGCTGGAGCTTCCGAAACCGGGTTCCCAAGCTGGAGCTTGGGAACCAGAAGAAGACTGGAGCTTGGGAACCAGAAAAAAACCTTTCGGTTGAAGTTTACAGGGCGAGATTTTAAGGCTCGATTAAGGGGGCTTCACAGCGCAAAACGCTTTGAAACCCCCTTATATGCATGTTACTTACTCACTCTCACCCCAGAATTTCCACCATTTCCGGCGTTCTTTGCGCGCTTCCTGCCCTTTTTCGGAACCTTTATCAAGTTCATTTTGTATTTGTTCGGATTTCTTGGCTTTCTGTTTTTCAAGCCCTTTTAATTCACTCTTCTGTTTCTTTACATTCTTCTCTTTTTCAGCTTTGTTTTTTTTACTTTCTTCTTCTTCCAGTTCTTTCAATTCCTCATGCTGGTTTTTTACTGTTTTATCTTTTTCGGTTTTGATCCTTTCTGCCTTCTCTTTACCTTCTTCCGCGTTGTCCCTTACGCTTGCCTTTGCATCCATTGCAGTTGTATGAGCTTTCCTTTCTTCCAAAGAAGGCTTTCCGTCTCCGGCCCAACCCGGCTTTTCCGCCAGTGCAGGTGCGGCAATAAACGTAAATGCGAAAAAGAGCGAAATCAATAGCTTATTCATATAGCGATTCTCCTGTTCATGTTTGTATTTAACGCCCAGCGATCAGCGTAATTCGCGCCCTTCGGTTAGATAAAAAAAGCGCTTACTTGTCAATCTTATTTTCCCGGGACCATTTCGATGATTGCTGCGTCTATTTCCGTTAATTAAGCTCGTGTTTCCGGTCCTTTTTGCGACCCGACGACAGGTTCTTTTTTTGACAGGGTTCACATAACCTTTTTTGTGGTTATTCTATCTAAGACATTCAATTCAAGGAGGATACAATGAACAATTCCATGATGAACAATGATTTTATGATGAAGAATCAATTGATCGGATTCGGATACGAATCCAACAGAAAAGATCATGTCTGGTGGCTGACCATCTACACTTCCGCCACTGAAGATTTTGACAACATCATGCACTTCATCAACGAGTATTATGAAGAAAGCGAAGCACCTTTATCATAATGGGCCGTTATCGCTCAGCGACTTACCGGATTTCACCAGACTTCATCATTTCGGCAGACCTGCCGAACGCCATAACAAAGGGGTGATCCCCTCCCTGGGGGCACCCCTTATTAAATTCTTATCATGAGCATCAAAACCATGAGCGCGAAAATACGATTAGGAATAGTGGGCGGCGGCGGTGATTCCCTTATCGGAATCCTGCATCGCGTGGCGGCCTCCATGTTCGATCAATATGAAATTGCAGGGGGAGTTTTCGATGTCGATTATGACAGGAATAAATCCTTTGCTGAAGAAATCGGATTAAAACCGGACAGGATCTATAACGATTTTGACACACTGGTCAAGGAAGAAAAAGCGCTTCCTGAAAATGAGCGCATGCAGGTAATTTCCATACTTACGCCGAATTTTCTCCATTTCCCAATGGCAAAGAAACTTTTGGAAAACGGATTTCACGTGATTTGCGAAAAACCGATGACCACGACCTATAAGGAAGCAAAAATTTTAGAAGACACGCTCAAGAAGTCCAAAGCCATATTTGCGGTAACGTATACCTATACCGGCTACCCTATGATACGGCAAATGAAGGAAATGGTGGCCGATGGTGTTGTCGGAAACATTCAGAAAATTGATGTACAATATTACCAGGGATGGCTGAATCCGATTGTTCACGATGAAGAAAAACGAGCGAACACCTGGCGCCTGGATCCGGAAAAAGCCGGAATCAGCTGCTGTATCGGTGATGTCGGAACCCACGCCTTTGGAATGATAGAATATGTAACCGGTCTGGAGGTCGCCGAAATTCTGGCAGATCTGAATTACCTGTATAAAAACAATGAACTGGATATAGACGGAACGGTTTTATTGCGGTTTTCGGAATATGTAAAAGGGGTCTTAAGATCCAGCCAGATAGCAACCGGGGAAGAAAACAATTTCACGGTAAGTATTTACGGCGATAAAGCCGGTTTAAAATGGGAACAGGAAAATCCCAATTACCTGTACTTAATTCAGGACGGCGAACCCATACGGGTTTTAAAACCCGGCAATACCTATTTAAGTGAACTATCCCTTGACGGAACCAAGATGCCGCCCGGCCATCCGGAGGGTATTTTTGATTCCATGGGGAATATCTACAAAGGGGTGGCAAAAGCGATCAAAAATGAACGCTATCATCCTTCGGAATTCCCAACCATAAAAGACGGCATAAGAGGTTTGATGTTTATCGAAAAAGCCGTTGAATCCCACCGGAATGGGAATGTCTGGGTGAAAATTACGGACAATCAATAGAACCCGGTTTCATGACAATTGCCTACGGCACACGACATCCCTGTGACGAGGCGCAGGCCAGGGGTAGCAACCAGCAAACACTTCCCTGCCCGGAGCGCGACAAACCATGGGTCCTGGTGACGGCGATACTCGGATCGAGTCTCGCGTTTATCGAAGGGTCCGTGGTCAATCTTGCACTGCCGGCTATCCAGGCGGACATGGGCGCGACGTCAACCGCCCTGCAGTGGGTCGTCAATTCATACCTCCTGATGCTCGGCTCGTTCATGCTGATCGGCGGATCACTCGGGGATCGCTTTGGACTGCGGCGCATCTTCATTATCGGCACAAGCCTCTTCGGATTCTCGGCCCTTGCCTGTACATTCGCACCATCGCTTCTCCTGCTCTCCCTTGGCCGACTGGTCCAGGGGGTTGGCGGTGCGCTGCTCGTCCCGAACAGCCTGGCACTCATCAGCAGCCATTTCGACGCCGAAGAACGGGGCCGGGCGATCGGGACCTGGGCCGGCGCTTCGGCCCTTACAACCGCATTCGGCCCCGTAATCGGGGGCTTTCTTGTGGATCTGGGGGGATGGCCGGCGGTTTTTCTTCTCGTCGCGCCGCTTGCGGCTATTACGGTCGCCATCGCCTGGTGGCGGGTCCCGGCGAGCCCGGTCCGGACCGATGAGCGGCTCGATTATTTCGGGGCGCTGTTCCTGGTCGCATCACTGTGCCTTCTGATTTTTGCCCTCGTCAACCCGGCATCGCAATCGCAGCGATGGCTGTTTATCGCCCTTTCCGTCCTGATGGGCGCAGCGTTTTTCTTCCGCGAGAAGCACTTTGAATCACCGATGCTGCCGCTATCCCTGTTCCGGTCCCGCCTTTTCAGCGGCGCCAACCTGATGACCCTGCTGCTTTACTGCGCGTTGAGCGGTGCCCTTTACTTCCTCCCTTTCAATTTGATCCAGGTGCAGGGGTATTCCGCCATGCAGGCAGGTGCCGCCTTTCTGCCGTTTACCCTGATCATCGGGTTTGGATCGACATTTGCGGGCGACCTGATCCGGAAATTCAACCCGCGCGTGATCCTGACGATTGGACCGGCAGTAGCTGCTGCCGGCTACTTCCTGCTGATCATTCCCGGAAACAACGCCACATTTTTAACCGACTTCCTGCCCGGCATCGTCATCATCGGCGTCGGGATGATGTTAAGCGTCGCCCCGCTGACCACGGTGGTTATGGGATCGGCAAGCAACCGGATGGCCGGGGTCGCATCCGGGGTCAACAATACAGCCGCACGCCTGGCCGGAGTGCTTGCAGTGGCGGTCCTGACCGCCGTTGCCGTCAGCCGGTTTACGCCCGCACTCGTACATCATCTGCAAAGAGCGGATGTGCCCCCCGAGATTGTCTCGCAATTAGAGCCACGAGCATCCGAACTCGCCGAGCTCACCCCCTCGGCGGACGTCTCGGAACCTGTCGCGGCCGTTATAGCCGACGCCGTTGAGCTGGCCTATGTGGAAACATTTCGTTTACTGGTCGCCATCTGCGGCGGTCTTGCGATAGGCAGCGCCTTGATTGCCTGGACGTTCCTGGCAGAGGATAACGGGTCTGCCTGATTCCTGTTTATTGAGAAGGACGGGCTTAAAACCAGCCCCAGCGATACCACAGGATGTGAACTCGTCTTTTGGACACATGTTTCCCTGTTTCATCTTTACGCCTCCTTTCTAATTTCAAACCCTGATCAAAGGACGATCACGAGCCAGAAACTTCCATCGCCTCGGTGAATCGGATCAGCATATCGCCGGACGCAGAAACCGGATCTGATTTCGTTTTCCACCCTCTGCGTGGAAAACGGTTTTCAGATTGTGCTTGACACCGGAAATGTAAGTGCATATATATGCGTACAAGTGTACTCACAATTGTTTTTACAGATTTAAAATTATATGTACTAAACACGCAAAAATTTGAAATTTAAAACAAATCTTTCTTAGAGAAGGAACCGGAATGAGTGCTGACAATGGTATCGCAAACATGGTCACAGATGATGTGAATAGCGGGAACAGTGACGTTTCCGGCGGTGAAGGAAAAGGCGTTCAGATGATAAAGTGGAAGCCATTCACCGACTTTGTCCTGAACCATCTGGTCAAAAAAGCGGAGATGATCAACGGGGAAGCCTTGCTTTCCACGGATGGCCGCCCGGTTGTCGCGATTGCCTCGCACGGCCCGGGTCTTGCCTGGGTGCCCCTGGCAGCGCTTGTCGGGAAATTTTTTATCGAAAATCGGCACGGAGACGTGATCGGCGGCATATATCCCCACAAAGCGCTATTCTTGATTCCGGGTCTCAAAAACTATTACAAAACCGTATTGGGCGCGCCCACCGAAGTCAACACGGTCGCGGATATCGTCGATTTACTGAAAAACAGAAAAATCGCATTGACCGGTACGGCTCCCGAAGGGGCGAACTGCCTGCTGTCCTTCGAGGAATACGTCGCCCCGTTCCGGTCCAAGGGATTGATTGCCGCAGCCATCAAAGCCGATGCCAGCATATGCCTGATGGCGCATCAGGGTGCGGAAGACTGGAGCATCAGCGTTAATCTGCCATTCGGCTGGACCCTGCCCCTTACTGCGGGAGTAAGGGGCATCCATATCGCGCTTCCGCCTTATAAAAGGATCGGGCATTACAAGGTTTTGTGCCGACGGTATACCCCCCGGCTCACATCCCGAGACTTGAAAAACAAGAGCAAAAGAGAAGTCCGACTTCTATTGGGCATCGAGATCGAACGGATACGCGCGGAAATGAATCTGATGACCGACGAAATCAAACAATCCATGCGGCACCATCCTGATCGGATCAGATCGGCCGAATCAAAGCGGTTCGGTTTGCGAGCCGACAAACGACTCCAGATGCAAAGCAGTATGTTCCCGCCTGATGAAGCCTACGGGTAAACCGGAATGGAATCAGGCGTCCGCATTTTCGACGACCACGGACATGTTAACGCAACCTTGTCCATTTTATTTAAATGGAGATAGAGATATGTTCAGCACAATGCCCGCAACAGCACCCGAAACAGGCAATTTTTTCTTGAACAATGCCTTGCTGCAAAAGACAACGCGTTCAAACCGCCATGATGATGATGCCGGCGGGGCGATTGACGAGAATTTGAGCGATCGGGCAGAAAAATGTGCGGTGGCGGGACAAAATTCCGATATCATGCATAAACAACGGGGAATCTGGGATTTTTTGCTCGATTATTATTTTCGGCTGGAGATGACCGGCTGGGACCGTCTGCCGGACACCGCGTCCATGATTGTCGGCGTGCATTCGGGGACCTGGCTGACCATGGATGCCTGGACCCTATGCGCACAATGGTGGCGACGGTTCGAGGGGCGGCGGATCCTGCACGGTACGGCCCACGACGTGTTGATGGCGCTGCCGGTTCTCGGGCAATACTTTCGGAATGTCGGCGTGATTCCGGCAAAACGCGATTCGATCACCGCGGCGCTTGCCGCTGGTCATGACGTGGTGATCTGGCCGGGGGGTGAAGTGGATGCCATGCGTTCATGGTTCAAGCGGCATACCGTTGTCCTTGGCGGGCGAAAGGGATTCGTCCGCCAGGCCATCCGCTCGGGCGTACCGATCGTCCCGGTTGCAACGGTGGGCGGGCACGACACTGTCATTGTACTTTCGGAATGCCGCATGCTGGCGAAAATGCTGGGTCTGAAAAAGTTGCTGAGAACCGAGATCGCTCCGCTCGTCCTCGGTTTCCCGTTCGGGATCACCCTGGAGGCCTTTCCCATGCACATTCCGCTTCCGGCCAGGATACGGACGGAAATCCTCGACCCGATCGAAATCGACACCGATCCCGATCGGGAAAACGATCCCGTCTATGTCGACATAATATACCATAAGGTTGAGCAGGCGATCCAGGAGGGAGTGAACCGTCTGGCCGGTCTTTCGAAAAAGCCTTTTTTCAGACGACGGTTCTTGGCATAGCGCCTGCTTGAACGTGGAAGTGCGCTTTTCAAAAGGGTCAGTACCGCCTATGATACTATTTTTCTATTTTTTATAACCTGTACTACCCTGTACATGATATCAGTTCTTAACCCGGAACCGGAGCAGACCTTTAAGTTGGGAGTGAGCAGATGGCTTCTCGCAAGGAGCTTAAAAAACAAAAGGAAAAAACCAGCCAGGCACTGATCCAGGCGGCCCTGGACCTTTGCACGGAAGAGGGATATGCCAGTTTGAGCCTGAGGTCCGTGGCCAGAAAGGCCGGGATTGCGCCGACTTCATTTTATCGCCATTTCCGGGAAATCGACGAAATGGGTGTGGAGATGGTTGCCCAGGCCAAAACGGTGCTGGCGGATTGCCTGGCACAGGCGCGGGGAAAAATGACGTTTCCCACGGCAAAAAAAATCGACACGACAACGCATCTGCTCAAATCGATCGAAAGCATGACCCGTCCTTTTTTGGAAACGCTTATGAAATGTACGAAATCCCACAAACAGCTGGTATACCTGTTTTTCCAGGAACGCACGGGGAGTTCGGAGGCGATGCGCACTGCCATATCAGAGGCGGCAGGCAGCCTGACCGGATTACTGGCCGAGGATCTGGCCCGCCTCGGCAAAGTATTTGAAATAATGCCCGGCGATATGCGCCTGCTTTCCGAAGCCATGCTGGAGACGGCAAGCGGCAGTATTATGGAAGCCCTGGTGTTTCCGGGCGCCATTTCCCGCGATGTCGCTGAACGCGCCATCCGGAAACTCAACCTTATGTTTCTGGGCGCACTGGTCCAGGCGGAAACCAAATCGGGAGGCGGACATGCATGATCTCATCCACCAATTACTGGAAGCCCACGTCGACCATGAATTGCACCGCTTCAAAACCGGTAATTATAAACAGGCCATCGACGAGGAGGTTTCGGCGGCTTTTGAATGGATCAAAACCATAAAACTAAAAGAGGTCATGACAGCCGAACAGATCCTGGGAATCATCCGGCGAAATGTGGTCGAGCTTCCCGTAGCAGGCGGCATCACGGAACTGACCGGTGAAATGAGCCGGATGGTGCTGGCTTCCCGCCAGAACCGAAAGACCGCCATGGAAGAGATATTTGCCCGCAAGCAGTATGACGACATCGTGGACAAAATCGTCAGCATGGAAGACGCAAGAAAGGGCCTCATCCATCGACTGGTGAACAGTTCCGCCTATTCCCGGCAGATTTCTGAGGTGATGTATAACGGGATCAAAGAATACATCCTGTCGGAAAACATTGTCGTCAAAAAGGTTCCCGGTTTGTCATCGCTGATCAAGGCGGGAACCTTTGCCGTCCATAAAACCATGCACTCCCTGGAAGTGGCCATGGAAAACCGGATCAAAACCTTTATCCAGGGCAATCTCGAATACACCTTGAAAAACAGCGAACGGTCGTTAAATTCATATTTCAATAACGATCGGATCGTCGACATGAGCGAGGAAATATGGGCCGCGACGGCCCAGACCCGGTTATCCGAATATTTCAATACCATCGACGCCGATGACATGGAGGATTTTATCGTCATTGGGTACGATTTCTGGATGCATTTTCGCGGCACGCCCTATTTCAAGGGAATTTACACGGAACTGGTGAAATACTTCTTTAAAAAATACGGCGACCGGGAACTCGACATCCTTCTTGAAGAGGTCGGGGTGACCCGGGAAATGGTAATTCAGGAACTCATTGCGGCGCTTTCACCCGGGATCGAAAAGGCGCTGAGCACCGGATACCTGGAAGAACGCATTCGCACGCGGCTCAAGTCTTTTTATTTTTCCCCGGAAGCGGCGTCCCTGCTGTCACATAAACAGGCATTACAGAAACAGGTGTCACCGGAACAGGCATCATCCCGAAAAACCAGGAAAAAGAAACCTCAGATTACGGAAAATTGATGCGACCTGAAAACGTCGAACCGGAACGCTTCGAGCCACTAAACCCTGATCCGATCTCACACAGGAAAAACATGACCGAAAATCCAAGAAACATCTCGACGGATCTCCGCGGCATCGGCAGTTTAACCGTCGATGCCGTTACGGGAATCACCGATATGGTGGAATTACTGCACCACACCATCGTCAGTTTTGCGGGAATGCTCGGCGCACCGGATCAACAGCGGACGAACGGAATCACGGGCATGGTGTACCGGAACATCCGCGGGATTACAAGATGGGTCGGATCTGCAGTCGACGCGATGCTCGGCGAGTTCGGCGCGATATTGGGGGAGGAGGCCTCCTCCCGCGGCCGGGAAGCCGCTCTTTCCATTCTAAACGGCGTACTGGGCGATCACCTTGTCGCCAGGAACAATCCCCTTGCCGTTCCGATGAACTTTCGCCACAAGGGAAAACCGTTAGACGACCAGGCCCTTGCGAATCTGGTCGAAAAGGCCGACGGCAGACTTGTCGTAATGGTTCACGGATCCTGCATGAACGATCTGCAATGGCGGCGGCACGGGCACGACCATGGTGCGGCCC
>JAGXHH010000233.1 GCA_024636355.1 Desulfobacteraceae bacterium
ACAGGAGGCGAGTACCAGTCGGGTGATCCCCTTGTCCCGCATGGAGCGTAATATCCGGGAAGATCCCTCGGCCGTGCATGCGGCGGTCAGGACTTCGGAATGCACCACATCGGGCCGCTCCAGGATCTGTTCCATGTAAGTATTCATTCCGTCGTGCCACCCGAGTGAATCGTTGCACCGGCAGGCAAACACACCGATGCGGATGTTTGCGGAAAGCCCCTGCTCCGGGGGAAGAAACGCCATGCCGTGTCCCTTGTAGCGATTCGATCGCCGGCCGAGCTGCAGGACGGCCTGGGCTGCGGCACTGTAGCCGTTTACGAACATGCCCGAAACACCCGGTTCCGCAGTCCTGCCGTAGGCCCGGATGACATCTTCGCCTTTTGCCAGGTCGGCGGCCAGCGGGTCGGCAAGAATGATCAGCCCGGCAGGCTCAATCATCTCTTCTTCCGCATCCGCATGATTGATCGCCCCGATGGCGCTGCAGACCGTTTCACATTCGAGGCATTCCGAGCAGACGCCGCACTGGAGGCAACGGCCGGATTCGGCCTGTGCCTGGGATTCGGAAAATCCGGAAGCGACTTCCACAAAACCGAGTTTTCGCTGGTCGAGTGAACATTCCGGCATTTCCGCGCGGTCGCAGCTGGCAAGGTCGGCGGGGATGCCGCAGAAATCGATTGCCTCCGGGCGAACGGGGAGCGCATCTCCATTTTGATCCTGGGCGATGCCCGCGGCTTTGCAAAGGCTTGCATGGACCGATCGGGCCGCGGCTTTTGCAGAGGCCATGGCATCGACAACCGATTTCGGCCCGCTTGCCGCATCACCGGCGGCATAGACGCCTGCCAGGCTGGTGCGAAACGCCGCATCGATTTCGATGGTCCCTTTCGGGGTGACGTTAAAGGGGAGCGGGGTGGGACATTCGGTGAATTCCCCCTGCTGGCCGATGGCCACAAACGCCTTGTCGAATTTAAGCTCGAACGGTTTTTTGCCCTTGACCGGCACCGGCCACGCGATGCCGTTTTCATCCGGTGCTCCCGGTTCGGTGGAGACGCAGCGAATCGCCTCGAGCTTGCCGGCCCGGGTTGTAAATTCGATTGCCTGGGTCCGGTCGACAATGGCAATTCCTTCGGCAACTGCGGCCGTGACCTCTTCGGCATCGGCCGGGATCTCTGCTTCGGGAAACCAGGAAAGAAGGGTGACATCGGCGCCGATACGCGACAGTGTTCGGGCCAGATCAAAGGCCGCATTGCCGTCGCCGACGACCGCCACCTTTTCATTTAATTTCACCTTTTCATCCCGGTAAAATCCGCACAGAAACGACAGGCATCCGTAAACGCCGTCCGCATCTTCGCCTGGAACCCCGAGTTTGCGATCCTTCCAGGTCCCGGTGGTGACAATGACTGCAGAAAACGTTTTTTGGAGTGTTTCAATATCTTTGGTCAGATCGACAGGATGCCCGGTGGCAAAGGTGACGCCAAGGCTTTCGATAAAGGCAAGTTCCCGGTCCAAGACCTCCCGGGGCAGGCGATGGGGGCCGATGCCGTAGCGCAGGAGTCCGCCCGCGTTCTTTTCTTTTTCAAACACCGTCACCGCGTGACCGTTTTTTGCAAGCTCGGCTGCGGCAGCCAGACCGGCAGGGCCTGAGCCGATCACGGCGATTTTTTCATCATGCTTCCGTTCCGGTGCAACCGCGGCCGGCACCCCGGCTTCCCGGTCGGCCACAAACCGCTTGATGTCGCGGATCGCCACCGGCGCATCGACATCGCCGCGCCGGCAGGCCGCCTCGCACGGATGGGTGCAGATGCGGCCGCAGATTGAGGGAAGCACGTTTTCCCGTCGAATCAGTGCGAGCGCCTCTTCGTACCGGCCGGCACGGGTCAGGGCGATATACCCCTGGGCGTTTACCCCCAGCGGGCAGCTTTCCTGGCAAAGCGGGCGCCGCCGCTTGTCGATCATCGGACGGCCCGGCAGGCTCCGGCGGCCGTTGAATTTGATTGCCGTTTCGCCTTCGGCCGTCTGAACCGGACAGATTTCGGCACACCGGCCGCACAGGGTGCATTTGTCCGGATCGATAAAGGAGCGCACCTTTTTCAGGCTGACCCGGAACCCCTGGGGGCTGTGCTTGATGGCGGTGATTTCGGCCGGCATAATGTATTTGATGCCCGGATTTCGCAATATCCGGATCAGGCCCGGCCGATGGGCGTGGTTAAAGGTAAGCCCGGACTTCAGACGCCACTCGTCCCGACTCAGTTTTAGGTCAAGATCGGCTTCCGTATCGACTAAGGTCACCGGGATGCCGAGTTCGCCAAGTTTGTTTGTGGCGGCAATTCCGGCCGGTGTGGCGCCGATTACCATTACCCGGTGCAGGCGGTCTTTCGCGCGTTTCATGCAATGGCTCCTGTTTTTCCTGCGGCTTTTTTCTCCTGTCCCTTGAGCAGGGCCAGCCCGTAATCGTATCCCTTGGTAAAGGCTTTGGTATTCATCTCTTCGGTCCCTTTGGGTACGGATTTGACGACCGTGTCCCGGGCTGCGTCCAGGGTAATCTGCCGGGTAATGGCTGTAAAGAAGCCGACCATGATGATGTTCGCCATCATTTTCCGGCCAATTTCCTCGGCCATGCGCGTGGCGGGTATGGCATAGATGGGGTTTTTGACCTTACCGGGGGTGATCAGGTCCTGGTCGATCAGAAGGATGCCTTCCGGTTTGAGCTGGTCGATATATTTTTCATAACCCGACTGGGACATGCACGCCAGGATATCGGGCTGCCGGATATAAGGGTAATGGATGGTCCGGTCGGAGATGACCACCTGGGCGCTGCACGCACCGCCCCGCGATTCGGGCCCGTAGCTCTGGACCAGCGTGCTTTCCTTCTTGTCGCCCAAGGCAGCGGCTTCCCCCAGGATCTTGCCGGCCAGAACGATTCCCTGGCCGCCGAACCCGGTGATGATGACCTCGGTTGTATTTACGGTTGCTTGTATATCCGGCATGATTTACAGTTTCTCCAGATGTATAGTTTAGCCTTTTCTTACTCTTGCTCTTGCTCTTAATCTCGCTCTTAATCTTGCTCTTAAACTCCGTTTAACCACGGAGTGCACAGAGTACACAGAGAACTGCGTTTTTATTTAAATGGCTTATCTCTGTGACCTCTGGGATCTCTGTGGTTATTCTGCCTTTTGCTTTTATGATTCTATCGTGATCACGATCACGATCACGATTAAGATTAAGATTAAGAGCAAGAGCAAGAGCAAGATGAAAAATCTTACCCCAGGCGGCATGTCTTGTCGTAGCTTTCAATACATGTCAGGCGGTCCGTGTCCACGAATTTACCCAGGACGATCGATTTGCTGAAATCCGTTTCCAGGTCCGCCGGATGGGCGTTGTTCTTAATGATGCTCTTGTCCTGGTAGGCCTTTAGGGTGTCGAGCGATTTTTCCTTGTTGCGCCGGCCGTAGTTGATGGGGCAGGGGGAGAGCACCTCGATAAACGAAAACCCCTTTTTATTGATCGCTTCCTGTATGGAAAGGGTCAGGTCCCGGGCGTGCAGGATCGTCCACCGGGCCACGTAGGTGGCGCCGGAGGCATACGCCATCAACGGGAGGTTGAAAGGCGACTCGGGGTTGCCGACCGGGGTTGTGGTCGTTTTCGCATTGTACGGTGTGGTCGCTGCCGCCTGGCCGCCGGTCATGCCGTAGTTGAGATTGTTGACGCAGATGACCGTAATGTCCATGTTCCGGCGAGCTGCATGAATGAAGTGGTTGCCGCCTATGGCGAACAGGTCGCCGTCGCCTGAAAACACGATCACATTGAGTTCCGGGTTGCCCAGTTTCAGGCCGGTGGCAAACGGGATGGCCCGGCCGTGGGTGGTGTGGAAGGAATCGAGCTTAATGTAGCCGGCTCCGCGTCCGGAACAGCCGATGCCCGAGACCATGGCCACCTTGTCCAGGTCCTCGCAGCTGGCCTTGATCGCATTGAGGCATGCGGAAAATGCCGTTCCGATCCCGCAGCCCGGGCACCAGATGTGGGGGATGCGGTCGGTGCGCAACAGGTCGTCCAACGGATGGGCCATCTGGTTGATTTCCGCTGCTTTTTTCGGTTTACCGGTCATATTAGAATGCCTCCTGTAACATCGCGATCACCCGGTCCGGTGAGATGATGGTTCCGCCGGGATGCCCCACCAGGTACGCCGGGGCCTTGCCGCCTGCGCACCGCTGCACTTCAAGATGTATCTGGCCCAGGTTGATTTCCACCGTGACGAATCCTTTTACTTTTTCGGCGAGCTGCCGGATCTTTTCCTCGGGAAACGGCCAGACGGTCACCAGTTTCAGCAGGCCGGCCTTGATTCCCATACGCCGGGCCTCGTCCACGGCCGCCAGGCTGGTCCGTGCCGATACCCCGTAGGAGACGATGGCGATGTCGGCATCATCGAGCAGGTACTCTTCTGTTATAATGATATCGTCCAGGTTGTTGCGGATCTTGTTCATGAGCCGGTCCATCATTTCCGCATGGGCGTCGACGGACATGGCCGGGTACCCTTTTTCATCATGGGTCAGGCCGGTGATGTGCATGTGATACCCCTGACCGGCCGCCCCCATGGGGGCAACTCCGTTGGGACCCGCGGCATACGGTTTGTGCCGGTCTTTTCGTCCACTGGGCGTGAGCCGGGAAATCAGCTCGATTTCCTTTGCCTCGGGAATCCGCACCTTTTCGCTCATGTGCCCGACGATTTCATCGGCCATGATCAACACCGGCACGCGGTATTTCTCACTCAGGTTGAAGGCGGTGATGGTCTGGTAAAAAGCTTCCTGTACCGAAGCCGGAGCCAGGGCGATGATCTCGTAATGGCCGTGCGATCCCCAGCGGGCCTGCATCATGTCGGCTTGTGCGCCCATGGTGGGCAGGCCGGTCGATGGACCGCCCCGCTGGACATTGGCGATGACGCAGGGGGTTTCAGTGACGATGCCGAGGCCGATGTTTTCCATCATCAGGCTGAACCCGGGGCCGGAAGTCGCCGTCATGCTCTTGACCCCCGCCCAGGAGGCGCCCAGGATGGATGCAATGGCGGCGATCTCGTCTTCCATTTGGATGAACGTGCCGCCGACACCCGGCAGTCGGGCTGCCATCCGCTCGGCGATCTCCGTTGCCGGGGTGATGGGATACCCCCCGAAAAATTTGCACCCCGCTGCCAGGGCGCCTTCGGCACAGGCCTCATCGCCCGTCATGTAGTGTTCACCAGTTAGGACCGATGGTTTCATGTTTCCTCGTAAAGCCAGGCTTGGTTTAGAATTCGGATATCGTAAACGTGGAAGAGTTTGTTCTCACGCGTGAATTATAACTATCGTAAGTAATTATTTCAGCGAAAAAGATTGCCGCCGGCAACCGCTGTCATCAAGCGATATGCCGGTTACCCGGAGACGGCTTCCGCAGAAGGAGAGGCCTCCGCGGAATAGATGGCAAACTCCGGGCAGATGTTTTCACAATAATGACAGTTCACGCAATCGTCTGGTTTCACTGCTTCGGGCAGATGATACCCCTTTTTGTTGAACTTCTTTGAGAATGCCAGGACCTGTTTGGGGCAGTATTCGATGCAGTACCCGCACCCCTTGCACCGATCCTCTATGATGTAGACAATCCCCCGTGTGACATCGATTTGTTCGGCATCGAGTGGAATTCGCCAGAAGGCCATAAGACATTACCTGTTTGGTAGAAATTAGAGTTTCATACGAACGTGCTATAATAAGCAGAACTATGGGAGCTGATCAAGTGATATTTTCAGGCCGCAGGAAAGAAATTGCGGATACCCCCGGGTTTTTTCAGGGAGAAACCCGTGCGTAAGTGGTATTTGCTCGAAATATTGAGGTCTTTGGGTGAAAACTGAACTTGAGGCGCCTGCCCGGCTCCAGTTGCGACGAAAAAACGTAAAGTCTATGAAGAGCGGGGAAAAAGCATAATTTTGGGGTTTTTTGTACCCGGAATTCATGGACGGCGTTTGCGCAACCGGCGATTCTGATTATCATCATTTTTAGAAATATCTAATAATTGAAAATACTTCACAGGAGGATTCCGATGATTGAAAGATCAAAAGAAGAACGCCGGCAACGGATTATCGATGCGCTCAACGAGGCAAGGGAGATGGAGCTGCGCGCGATCAGTCAATACATGAACCAGCATTACGGCCTCGATGACATGGATTACGGGGAACTGGCAAAGAATGTGAAACTGATTGCCATCGATGAAATGCGCCATGCGGAAATGTTTGCCGAACGGATCAAGGAACTCGACGGAGAACCCGTGGCCGGGTTCCGGGAAAGGGTTCACAGGGGCCAGAAAGTCGACCAGATGTTTGCCTTCGATCTTGCCCTGGAAGATGAAACGGTTGACAAGTACAACCAGTTCCTGCTGGTGTGCCGCGAAAACGGGGACAGCACCACAATGAAGCTGTTTGAAACGATTATAGACGAGGAACAGGAACACCTGAATTACTTCGACGATATCCGCAACCACATCAAGGACCTCGGGGATGCCTACCTGGCCCGCATCGCCGGCACTCCGGCCAGCACCGGCGGGTATTCAAAAGGGTTTATTGGTCTGGGCGGGGGAGAGTAAAGCAAGAGACAAGAGACAAGAGACAAGAGAATCTGATGGCTTTGGAAGAAAGGAACTTAAAAAGTAACTATTCAGTCAACCCAGCAGGGCGGACACGCAGGTCCGCCCCTACGGATGACCAGTCGTGTTGTAGGGGCGGACCTGCGTGTCCGCCCTGGTTGCATGGAAACGAAAAATGACGGTTGAAACCCGCTATCTAAAGA
>JAGXHH010000234.1 GCA_024636355.1 Desulfobacteraceae bacterium
GGAGATGTGTATAAGAGACAGCCACCAATCCGGCGGCCATCGAAGCCGGCCTTGCCGTCTGCAAAAACCCGGTCATCATCAACGGCTTTTCCCTGGAGCCCGAAAAACGCGACCACATCCTTCCCCTTGCCAAAGCCTTCGATGCCGATATCATCGGCTACCTGCTGTATCCGAACAGCCACGTGCCGACCGATGAGACCGATTGTTTCACTATCGCCCTGGAACTGCTTGCCGCCGTGGAATCCGCCGGCATCGACCACCGCCGCCTGATTATCGACCCGGTGGTGGCCCCGTTGATGTGGGAAAACGGCATCGCCCACAATATCGCACTCCTTTCGATTCTCCGGAACCTTTCCGAACTGATGGGCTTTGCCGTGCGGACCATCGCCGGGGTGTCGAACCTGGCCACCGGCCCCGGGCCAACGGAAAAAAAGCGGCTGGCCGAGCGCACGTTTGTGCCGATGCTGGCCGCCGCCGGTCTGGACATGGCGCTGTTAAATGTATGCCACACCGAAACCGTCATCACCGCCCGCGCCTCTGGTGAATTGCTCCGGGAGGGCATCTTTTCATGGGGCATGCTTGAAACCTTAAGCCGTCCGCTTTAATGCTCTCCCGGATCGGTCATCGATTCACCGATTTCCGCGAATTTACCCTCGAGTGACTTATAGATTTCAATGAGTTCCGGATCGAACTGGGTGCCGGCTTCCTTTTTGATGATCTCTGTCGACTCCTCATGGGAGTAGGCCGGTTTGTAGCTCCGCTCGGAGCGCAAGGCGTCATAGACATCGGCAATGGCCATGATCCTGGCGGACAGGGGTATTTTTTCCCCGGACAATCCGTCCGGATAACCGGAGCCGTCCCACCGTTCATTATGGGATCGGGCGATTTCGATGCCCATGTTGATAAAGCCGTTGTTCGGATATTTTTCCCGTACCGCTTCTAAGGTACGGGCGCCGATCAGGGCATGGGTTTTCATGATTTCGAACTCTTCGTCGGTCAGCTTGCCGGGTTTGAGCAGGATGCTGTCGGCGATGCCGACTTTGCCGATATCGTGCAGGGGACTGGCATAAAAGATGTTTTCCACGAAGCCCGAATCGACGGACAGCTCGTACGGAGAAGCCTCCAGTACCTGTTTGGCAAGAACAGCGCAATAGGTCTGGACGCGCTCCAGATGTTTGCCCGTACCGTCGTCTCGTGATTCCGCCAGTTTGGCCAGGGCAAAGATCATCGCCATCTGGGCCTCGGATATTTCCCGGACCTGCTCTCTGACAAGTTCCTGAAGATTCAAGTTATGCTTTTCGAGTTCCTTCTGCATTCTCCGGATTTGCAGGTGGGTTTCCACGCGCGCCTGGACCTCTTCGAATCGAAACGGTTTGGCGACATAATCGACCCCGCCCACATCGAACGCTTTTACCATGTCCAGGGTTTCGCGCAGCGCGCTGATGAAGATCACGGGGATGTCGCGCAGCCGTTCGTCGGTTTTCAGCTGCCGGCACACCTCGTAACCGTCCATTTCCGGCATCCGGATATCGAGCAGGATCAGGTCCGGCGGATTGCGGAATGCGGCTTTAATCGCCGATTCCCCCTTGGGAAACGCCACAACCCGGTAACCCTGGCCTTTGAGCATTTCTTCCAGCATTCTCAAGTTGGCCGGCGTATCATCGACGATCATGATCGTAAATGGTGTGTTTTGCTTTAACATATGGGATTACTCCCCTTTAAATCCAATGTTTTTCAATAACTCATCATACTCATAATTTTCCGCCAGTTGATGCAGCGTCGACGCCAGACCGGCGTCCATTTCCGCCAGCGAATCGATTTGACGGTGTAACGCATCGGTGTCCCCTTCGAACACGGCATTCCGGATCCGCAGTTTCAGATCATCCGGGATCGGCGGGCCGGCCATGAGACGCTCTGCTGCCGGCATATCCCGGCAGGCCTCCTGATCATCGACGGCGCGCACCCTTGTTTTTGCCCGGCATGCTTCAGAACTTGCCGCTTCCGGTTCTAGCCGCTGGCAGTCTGTGTGCTGTCCGGCGAGCGCTTCGAACTCGAACCGAAAAACAGCTCCCTTTCCCGGAAGGCTCCTGACGGTCAGGTCCCCATTCAACAAACGGGCGTATGTTCGGCTCAGCGCCAGGCCCAGCCCCGCGCCTGCCGATCGGTGACGGCCGTTTTCGGTCTGGGTTAAATACTCGAATACCGTTTCGGTCTCTCCGGATGAAATACCGATGCCCGAATCTTCGACTTCCATGATGATCCGGCAGCGGGTGTGTCCAACCGATCCTGCCCGGATCCGAACGACGATCCCCCCCTGGTCGGTAAATTTTACGGCATTGTCGAGCAGATTGTTCATCACCTGCCGGACTTTGTCCTGATCTGCGGTTACAAACTCCGGTATTTCCCCCTGCCGACTGATTTCGAGTTGCAGCCCCTTTTTTTCGGCGCGTACCCGATAGATGCTTTCCATATCCCCGATCAGGGCGGTCAGATGAAACGATTCAGGGTGCATGTCAACCCGGCCCGCTTCAATCTTCGACAACTCGAGAATGTCGTTGATCAGTTCCAGCAGGTGATTTCCGCTGCGGTTGATGGTATCGAGATGGCGGGCCTGATTCTCGGTAAGGTCCGGGTCCCGCTTCAACAACTGGGTAAAACCGAGAATGGCGTTCATCGGCGTGCGGATTTCGTGGCTCATATTGGCCAGAAACGTGCTCTTCGCCCGGTTTGCCGTATCGGCGAGGTCCTTTGCCCGGCGCAGCTCTTTTTCCATCTGCCTGCGCTCCGTTATGTCGTTGACCATGGAAATGGCTAAAGAATTGCGGCCATCCTCCAGGCGGATGACCGCAGCGGTCAGTTCGCACCAGACAACCTGACCGTCTTTGCGGATGAACCGTTTTTCCAGGGAATAGCTTTCCCGCTTTCCGGCAAACAGTTCTTCAAAAAACCGGATTTCCGTATCGAGATCCGCGCTGTGGGTATATTCCGGAAAAACCATCTGTTTGATTTCATCCTCCGCATAACCAAGAATCTGGCAGATCCTGTAATTTAACAGCAGCACCCGCATCTGTTGGTCGGTGAGCATCACCCCGAGAGGGGCATGCTCGAACACTGAGCGAAATAACGCTTCGCTATCCCGCAGCTGTTCTTCGGCGATTTTTTTCTGGGTGATATTTTCATGAGCCAGGATGATCCGCTTTTTTGTATTAAGCGATATTAAATTGCCCCGTAGCAGGAACCACCGTTTTTGCACCGGGCTGTGACAGGGGTATTCCTGGTTGAACTTCTGGAGTTTTCCCCTGATCATCTCCCGCAGCGCCCCGGCTGTTTCGGCCGCCCCTTCACTTCCCCGGCCCTGGGCGCCATCGCAGACGTCCAGATAATTCCGGCCGACCCCGTAATCTCTCCAGCCCAGACCATTTTCATCGGCAAACCGGCGCCATGCCGCATTTACAAAAAGAATTCGGGCGTTCTGGTCCAGGACACAGATATGATTTTCCATAAGGTCCAGGTTCTGCCGGACAAAGGATTCGATCTCCTGCACCCGGGACCCGATCCGGCGTACCTCACTGCTCCGGATATGCCGTTTCAGCCGATCGACAAACGGGTAAGTCATACCGAATACCATATACCCGCCCAGACCGATCAGTAAAAGGGCCACCACCCCGGCCATCATGCCGGCGCGGATATAAGGGGCACGGATTTCGGCCATGTCCATTTTGGCCAGAACACACATCGCATGGGCCAAAACCGGTTCACAGGCAACCATCACCTGCTTGTTCCGATAATCCGTAACGATTCCGGACACGGGTTGGCCGGACATGGCCCTATTCATCCATGCGGTCAGCTCAAATCGATCCGACGCTTCAGGATCCGGCAGACCCCATTTTTCTTCCCGGCTGCTCGTTTTAAAAACGATCCTGCCGCCGTTTTCGAATCCAACAAGAAATTCCCCTGTCGTTCCGAAGTCATCAAAGCAGGCGTATATTTTCCGAATCATGGCAAATGCAGGATCATCGATCCGCACCCCGTCTGCTCCGGGGGGACCGATAGCGGCCTCTATGAATGCCGCATGCAGACAGGCCATATGCTGCAGCCATTGACGGTTGGCCTCCATTGCTGTCGAATAAAGCGCAGCCGTCATGCTTGCCCCCGCCCCTGAAGCTGCGGCAACCATGACAAATATTACCAGGGCGATATTTTTTTTAATCATTCCTGCGCCTTCGGCCGGTTTCACCTTCCCGGTTCATCCGATACATGCGTTTACTTCGCATTGGATCTATTCGTTGATTTCACCCATACACAGATATTTCACCTCAAGATATTCATCGATCCCGTATTTTCCGCCTTCCCGCCCGATGCCGGACTGCTTCATACCGCCAAAGGGGGCCACGGCCGTTGAAATCAAACCGGTGTTGATGCCCATAATGCCGTATTCGAGGGCTTCGGCAATGCGCCAGACGCGCCCCGCATCCCGGGTATAAAAGTAGGCCGCCAGGCCGTACTCGGTATCATTGGCCATTCTGAGCGCATTGGTTTCGCCTGAAAACCGGAACACCGGTGATACCGGGCCGAACGTTTCCTCCCGGGCCACCCGCATATCCGGGGTTACGCCGGCCAGGACGGTCGGCTGAAAAAATGTCCCTCCCAAGGCATGCCGGTTTCCCCCGGTGACAATCTGCGCCCCTTTTTCCACCGCATCGCGGATATGGTCTTCGACCTTTTCAACGGCCGCTTCGTTGATGAGCGGTCCCTGTTCGGCACCCGGTTCAAACCCGTCGGCCACCTTGAGCCGATCGGAGGCCGCGGCCAGTTTTTCAACAAAGGCATCATGGACGCCGTCTTCGACCAGAAAACGGTTGGCGCAGATACAGGTTTGCCCGGTATTCCGGTACTTGGATGCGATCGCGCCGGATACGGCGGCATCGATATCAGCGTCATTGAATACGATAAACGGGGCGTGGCCGCCGAGTTCCAGCGAGATTCGCTTTACCGTGTCCGCGCACTGGCGCATCAGGTATTTTCCGGTTTCGGTTGACCCGGTAAAACTCAGCTTCCGGATCACCGGATTTTGCGTAAACATACGGCCGATGACCTCGGCTTTTCCGGTCAACACCGAAAACACCCCGGCCGGTATGCCGGCCCGATCGGCAAGTTCGGCAAGGGCCAAAGCTGAAAAGGGGGTTTCCGGAGCCGGCTTGACCAGCATGACGCATCCGGCCGCCAGGGCGGGGGCCGCTTTGCGGGTAATCATGGCCGCCGGGAAATTCCACGGCGTAATGGCCGCACACACCCCCACCGGTTCCTTTAAGACCAGGATTCGCTTGTCATAGGCAGTTGCCGGGATGATATCGCCGTAGACCCGTTTTGCCTCTTCAGAAAACCATTCGATAAACGAGGCCGCGTAGGCGATCTCACCCATCGATTCTTCCAGCGGTTTGCCTTCTTCCAGCGTCATGATACGGGCCAGATCGTACTTGTTTTCAATCACCAGATTGTACCACCGCCGCAAAATGACGGCTCTCTCATTGGCGGGTTTCTCGCGCCACATCGGCCAGGCGGCTTCTGCCTGTTCAATGGCCCTGTTAACATCTTCGGGTCCGAGCACCGGCACGGTTCCGATAACCTTTCCGGTCGACGGGTTGTAAATTTCCCGGCTGTCCCCGGTTTCAGCGCTGGCCCAGTTTCCGGAAATATACGCCTGCTCCCGGAACAATGACGCATCGTTTAGATGAAACATGGTTATCCTTAATTTCGATTAGAAAACGATTTCGGGTTCAGATTGTTCTGACGACATGCCTCTTGAATTTAATGCGGACTATACTGATATCGTTTAGTTGCTCGCGTTCGATCTTAAACATCTGGCTGTCCACCGCACACTGGGCAGTTGCCGTGTAGGCAGGCCGCGCTCGACCACCTGAAACCCTCCCCGGGATGGTTCACGATGTAAATGCCCCCCTGTTCCTATAAATTATCTATTACTCCCATCTCAATTATAAGACATACCGACGGACAAGCAAAAAAGCGACCCGGTTGTCCAATGCGCGCAAAGGGCTCGCTTTTCTCTTATGGTGGAGCGGGATTACGGGCAATATTATGATTATGTTTAAGAGCATGAGCGTGCGCGTGAAATAATAAGGATACCTGTAAACAAATGCCGTTCCCATTTACGAAACCAAAACCCTCTATTCATTGGAAGGATTAAGGGCATGATCATCGGAGTACCAAAGGAAATTAAACCCGGTGAGCACCGCGTTTCCACAACGCCGGCAGCGGTCCGGGAACTGACCGGAAACGGTCACCGGGTCCTTATGGAGGCCGGAGCCGGGGTGACTTCCGGGTTTTCCGATGACCAGTTCGGCAAAGCCGGGGCGCAGGTCATGGAGCGAGCCGCAGATGTCTGGACCGGTGCTGAAATGGTAATAAAAGTTAAAGAACCCACGGCATCCGAATACCGGTACTTCCGTGAAGATCTGATCCTTTTTACGTTTCTTCACCTGGCGGCTGACCGGCCGTTGACCGAATCGCTTCTCCACAGCGGAATTACAGCCCTGGCCTATGAAACATTAGAGACGAAAGACGGCCGACTGCCGCTGCTGAGGCCCATGAGCGAGATTGCGGGAAAGATCGGCGCACAGGAGGCCGCCGGGCTGATGGCCCATCATCGGGGAGGCAAGGGAAAACTCATCGGGGGTGCGGCCGGAGTGCCGCCGGCGACCGTGATCGTAATTGGTGCGGGGACATCCGGCCTTGCCGCAGCGGAAACAGCGATGGGAATGGGCGCCCGGGTGCTCATCTACGACATCAACATTGACAAACTGCGGGAAATCCGGCGCTATTATAAAAATTGCACCACCGTCTATTCCGCCGAGCAGAATATCGCGGACCGTCTTCCTGAAGCCGATATCGTTCTGGGCTGCGTCCTGGTTCCCGGTGCAAAAGCGCCCCGGGTCATCTCCCGGGAAATGGTCAAGACAATGGCAGCCGGCAGCGTGATCGTCGATATCGCCATCGACCAGGGAGGGTGCGTGGAAACCAGCCGGCCGACCACCCACGCCGACCCCGCCTACGTGACAGAAGGGGTACTCCACTACTGCGTGACCAACATGCCCGGGGCGATGCCGCAGACCGCAACGATCGCCCTGTCAAACGCCTCTCTTCCCTGGATTCTTAAAATCGCCCGGGCAGATGACCTGACCCGCCTGATCGAAACAAATCGAATCTTCAGGAAAGCTCTCAACACATGCAAGGGGAAGTTGACCAACCGTTCGGTAGCAGAGGCACTGGACCTGCGTTATGAAGGATTTGCAGAGGAATCGCCGCTTCGCTTCGGGCCGTTTACGTGATCGGCCCTTTTTAAGATTTCCAAAAAGAAAATCTGCCAACCGGTTGCAAGCAAAAATAGGGAGGGGGACGGGATTTTTTCCCGGCAAAATAGACCTTTTTCTCTATGGCATCATCGGCCAAACCGACTTATCAGTTAAAAATAGAATCCCTCTTAATTAAACTGAATGCCTTCGGGTAATTCCGAAAGTGTATTCCGGTCCGCGTGACGTATTATCTGAGTACACCTGGAGAAAAAAATGGCTTTTCTTGATAATTCCATGCGTCAAAATACACGTGCTTTCCAGCGCCATATTGCCGATGCATCGATCCGGTTCCGGGTTGACAGTGAAAAAGATATCTTTTCAGCGTCCATGAAGGATTACAGCAAAGGCGGGTTCGGGTTTGTTACAAATATGGCCGTTCCGGATAATGCCCTGATCAATATCGCCACCCCGGCATTCGACTTTTCAGGGTTTTCCCCCATTTATTCATCTGAGGCGAAGGTGATCTGGAACCGTATCGAATCGGAAAACGGGGAGCAGCCGATATATATGGCAGGGGGGAAATGGCTGTCGCTTACCTGTGACTGGTGCCATGAACGAGTGCCTTCCCGGCATCTCTGTCAGACGGAAGATTCCATTTTCCTTTGCCATTTTTGTGAAGGGGGGCTCGAAAAAAATCTCAAAGGCCAACTCAAGACCACCATGCACCGCTACCTGCTGGGAAACGTATTATAACCACCTGAAAAAAGGCCATAACGTATATGAAGGTTAATTTAATCGATTACGTGCAGTCGGCTCCCGTTCCCACGGTTTATTCCGGGATATGGGATATGGAAACCAGAATCGAAAAAGCGGCATGGCAACTTGCCCGGACAGGAGTCGATTACTGGGGGGCGATGGCCGCATACCATGAAGATTTCTTTGATTCGCTGCAGAAGTCTATCAATTATTTTTATGAGAGGGAATCACAGCGCATCGGCAATAATTCACCGGAAGCAATTCCGACCTACCGCCAGTTGCTCGATTTCAACCTGGAATTGGTCGTCGATGCGATAACGAGCAGCATCGAGGTCATGATAGACTACCATCCGGAAGAGATCATCAAGGCGATGAATGCCCTGATCGCCACGATGTCCGGGGATAATGAAACGGATATCTTCACGTATATCGATCGCATTTCCGACCATGTACGCCTGGTTGCCCACGACTATCCGCAGGCAATCGAAAACATTTCCGCTGAATTCGGATTCCATTTCGATGCCGGCGGATATCGCAAAATTGCGGAAACGGAGCGCTTCACCTGTTACCAGGTCCTTCCGACCGAGCCGGACATTGATGTGCGAAACGATGGCAAACCGGTCCTCATCATCCATCCCTATGTACTGGGAGCCGATATCCTTGCCTTTCTGCCGGGGGAAAATAAAAGCTACGTCCACTGTTTTGCCAATCAGGGGATACCCACCTATATCCGTATTTTAAAAGACATCCACAACAATCCGGCGGTCCAGACGACCACACTGGAAGACGATATCCGGGACACGAAATCGTTTTGCGAGATCATAAAACAGAATCACGGGCAGATGCTGACCTTAAACGGCTATTGTCAGGGAGGGTTGATATCCCTGTGCACCCTGCTGTCCGGTGAAGTCGATGGTCTCGTCGATGCCCATATCACCTGTGTGGCGCCTATTGACGGCTCCCGGAGCGACGGTTTCCAGTGGTTTCTTGAAAAGTTGCCCGACCGGTTCAATGACCTTGCCTACGGGACCAAAACGCTGCCCAATGGAAACAAGGTTACCGACGGGGACCTGATGGCCTGGGTCTACAGATTAAAAAGCATTGAACATGAATACCCGTTTGTTTCTTTCTATCGCGATCTCGCCATGCTGGGCCAGCTTCGGGATAAGGGTTCAAAAATCAGCAAAACAGCTGCCGCCCTGAATTACTGGCTCCGGCAACAGCGCCATGACCTGCCGCTGGAAATCACCCGGTTGAGTTTTATCTCCTACAATACACCGATCACCACTGACGGCACATTGCCCTTCAAAGCGTTTGACCGTTCCTTGAACATCAAGCGCCTTGCGGAAAAAGGCATTCCCATGCAGATTTGTTACGGGAAACAGGACGCCCTGGTAGAAAAAGCATGCGCTCTGGCCCCACTCGATTATATCCAGGCCGAGGCCACTGCCTTCCCCAAGGGGCACGTGGCCATTGCCACATCCTGGTCGCTCCCCACATCCGAGTATGCCCTTCACACCCGGTTTGGAAACGGCCTGCGGGGACCGGTTCGTTTTCATCTTGATCTGGAGGAGGGATCGGTCTTGTAACCGTTACTCCGGCCGCCAGAACGGCTTTGTCTTTCCGAGTTCTGCAGCCGCAGATAGAAACTCTTCTATGTATTTCAAACTGTTACTTACGTAATCCGGTTCCAGCCGTTTTCTGCAAAAATCACTTGAAAACATCCGGACCAGATCATCGAGTGCAAGGATGCCGTCTTTGGTCGACGTATCGAACCGGGCCAGGTTGCGGATATGCTCTTCCGACCGGAAGAGGTTCATGTTACTTCATGTATGGGCGATACGGTCCATCCATTTGGAAAAGGGTACGGCTACATATCCGGTAATGGTTTCCGGGTCCCTGCCCACCACTTCCCCGTCGCGCATATCCACATGGATCGGTTTTCCACAGTCCAGGCAGGGCGCATCGATACGCACATCTTTTCCCGGAAACAGCCAGCTGACCGCCAGCGATTCAAAACCTCACTGGCCGAACCATTTCTGCTCGCCATCGACTGAAATCCGGTACTGAGTCGGCAAGTTGCTGAAGGGGGCGAAACTGCCGATGTAATCCGTATCCGGCGCCATCCATGTACCCGGTATGCCGATTGAAATCAGTTCATGCAGGGTCTGCCGACCCTCTTCCATTGACAGATTCAGGGCATCGGCGATTTGCGTGTAATGGGGAGCGACACCGGTTTCCTTGAATTTGGTGATGATAAAATGATACGTTTTGTCCATCAGAGTCGGTTCATTCATTGAATTTCCCCCTGTTTTGATTTTCACTAAAAAGTAATGCTCTTCTGTCACCAATGCCATTTGCGGTGCGGAAAACTGAAAACCAGCGGGATGAAATGGGGGGCTATCTTTTGCAAAAGAAAATGCCCCACTTCCGCGGTAACGGAAAAAGTGGGGCATTTGAGATGCGATGAAAGTTAAAAAACAATAACTGCGAGTTTCTTGTTTTTTGAACTGGTTTTTTTACATGAAGTACATGAAGGTCTCATGAAGATCCATGAAGGGATTTTTTAATTTTAAACCTTCATGTTCTTCATGGTCTTCATGTATATCAAACCGCTGTTCGCAGTGTTTCTGTGGTTTGATATAGTTTGGTTGCGGTCAATGGCCGCGCTGTTCTCTGTGGTTAAAACATGCTTTCTCTCATATATCCAGCATGCTGACTTCCAGGGCGTTTGTCTGGATAAAATTGCGCCTTGGTTCGACCTCGTCTCCCATAAGGATAGTGAAAATATCGTCTGTTTCCACGATATTTTCCACCTGGACCTGCAGCAGGTTCCGGGTTGCCGGGTTCATGGTGGTTTCCCACAGCTGATCCGGATTCATTTCCCCCAGACCTTTGTACCGCTGGATGGACAACCCCCTTTTGCCTTCTTCCATCATGTGTATGATCAGTTCCCTCTTGCTTTCCACCACCACCGGCTCCGCTGTTTCATCCTGACCTTCCTTGGGTACAGGATAAACGTTGAAACGGACCGCATCGTATCGGGCGAGGGTCTTGTACAGGATAAGGGCGCTCTGGTAATCTTTCGAATGGACGAGACCTCGGCCGATCTTTACCGTGATCTGTTTTTTCCCCGAGGCGTCTTTAATCATCTCTTCCACCTCGTCGGTCTGCCTCGGATATACCAGGAGTTCATAAATATTTCGTTCCGGATTCCATTCGGGCTCTCCGGAAAAAAAGCCCTCTTTTTCCAGGATCTCTTTCAAGCTGTTGGCATTGTCCAGATCCTGCAGAAAAGATTTATCCTCAACGCCGTTTTTAATCATCAGTTCAATCAGGCTGTCGTATATGCCATGGCGTTCCAGGCGGCTCAATACGGAGATATACTCGGCCATATCCGTGACAAATGTGTACAGGTCGTTTCCGGTCAGGATCGCGTCTTCCGCCGTATCATGTTCCGCTTTGATGTACCGTTCATTGCAGGCGCGTTTGAGGATATGCTCGATGTATTTTTTTTCATCCTTGAAATAAAATTCGGATTTTCCCCTGGACAGCTTAAAGAGCGGCGGCTGGGCGATATACAGGTATCCCTTATCGATCAGTTCTGCCATCTGCCGGTAAAAAAACGTCAGCAGCAGAGTCCGGATGTGCGATCCGTCGACGTCGGCATCGGTCATGATAATAATCTTGTGGTACTTGATCCGCTCTATATCATATTCCTCACTGCCGATGCCGGTCCCCAGCGCGGTGATCATGTTTTTGATCTCCTCACTGCGCAGCAGCTTGTCAAACCGGGCTTTTTCCACATTTAAAATCTTACCCTTCAGGGGTAAAATGGCCTGTGTCCTTCTGTCCCGGCCCTGCTTGGCCGACCCGCCGGCCGAATCACCTTCGACGATGAACAGTTCCCGATCCGCCGGATCACTCGCCTGGCAGTCGGCCAGTTTGCCCGGCAGTGTGGAATCCATGAAGGCGCCCTTGTTTCGGGCCAGATCCCGGGCTCGCTTGGCCGCATCCCGGGCCCGGGCGGCATCGATCGCCTTGCCGATCACTTTCCGGGCAACTGCCGGGTTTTCCTCCAGGTACGTGCTCAGCCCCTCGTGCATCAGGGATTCGACAATCCCCTTTACTTCCGAGTTTCCCAGCTTTGTTTTGGTCTGCCCCTCGAACTGCGGGTTCATTATCCGGACGCTCACGATCGCCGTCAGCCCTTCGCGGACATCGTCTCCGGTGATCTTTGATTTGAGTTTTTTGAGCTGTTCGGATTGCGCTGTATAGGCGTTTAATGTCCGGGTCAGCCCGGTTTTGAACCCGATCAGGTGAAAGCCGCCTTCGGCGGTGTTGATGTTGTTGGCAAATGAAAAAAGTTTTTCCGTATAGGTGTCGTTGTACTGAATGGCCACCTCGACCTGGATGTCGTTTTTTGTTCCCTCGATGATTATCGGGTCGTGCAGCGGGGTGTGCCGGCGGTTCAGGTAAGTGACATACTCCGCAAGTCCCCCTTCGTAGCAGAATTCGTCCTTTTCATCGGTGCGCTCATCTTCGATGATAATCCGGATTCCCTTGTTTAAGAATGCAAGTTCGCGCAACCGCCGGTTCAACGTTGTGTAATCGAATTCATCGGTGGTCATGATACTTGTGTCGGGTTTGAACCGGATTTTCGTTCCCTGCTTGTCGGTGGTTCCGATCACCTCCAATTCACGGGTCTTGGCTCCCTCGGAATAGGTCTGGTAATAGATCTGTCCATCCTTGTAGACCTCGACTTCCAGCAGGGAGGAAAGTGCATTGACCACGGAGACGCCCACCCCGTGCAGACCGCCGGAAACTTTATAGGAATCGTGATCGAACTTTCCACCGGCATGCAGCTTGGTGAGCACCACTTCCAGGGCCGGAATTTTTTCCGACTGGTGCATCCCTACCGGAATACCCCGGCCGTTATCTTCGACGGTGACACTTTTATCGGTTTGGATGGTCACGTGAATCGTGTCGCAGTACCCGGCCATCGCCTCGTCGATACTGTTGTCCACGATTTCGTATACCAGGTGGTGCAACCCCTGGAAGTCGACGTTTCCAATATACATCGACGGCCTGCGGCGTACCGCTTCGAGCCCCTTTAAGACATTGATGCTGCTTTGATCGTAGATATGTGTATTTTTGTTTTCCATCATATTTTCATCGGCATAATAATATTTAAATAGGTGCCCTCATCGGCGCCCCTGACAATACAGGGGCTTTCCTCGTCCTTGATGTTCAGGAGAACGTTATCCGTGGCGGCGAAATTGATCGCCTCTATGAAATATCTCGGATTAAAGGCGATCTCCCGGGCGTCTCCTTCGTACTCAATCGCCATGGTTTCCTTCGATTCCCCGAGACTCGGATTGGTCGTACGAATGGTGAACTCATTGTTCTCCAGGTGAAAAATCACCCCCCGGTACTCGTCGGACGTAAAGATCGACATCCGTTTGAGCATCATCAGCAACCGGTCCTTACTAAATGCGATATCGTACTGGCTGTCGGGCACCAGCATGTCCTGGTATGCGGGAAACATCCCTTCGAGCAGGTTGACAATGACCGTCTCCTCAGCTTTTCTCACCACAAAATGATTGTCTTTGACCCCGACTTCCACCGTTCCTTCCGTTTCGAGGATTTTGTTCACCTCGGAAAGCCCCTTTTTGGGAATAATAATGGCGTCCCCGGCCGTCAGACCCGCATCCGGTTCACACAGGTAGTCTGCCTTGGCCAGCCGTTTTATGTCTGTGGAAACCATCCGTACGAGCCGGTTGTTCCCCTCGGATATCCGCTCCAGGTTGACCCCGATCATGTGGGCCCGCTTTTCATCGCCACCCACGCCGATGGCCACTGTCTTTTCGATCATTTTCTTGAGCGCCTGGGAATCCATGGTGACGAAATCGATCGCATCTACACGGGGAATATCGGGAAACTCTTCCGGATCCATTCCGACCATATGATATTCCACCTGGTCCGATACAATTTCGATCCACCGGTTTTCCAATTCCTGGATCCGCAAGGTGTCAGTGGGAAAGTTCTTTACGATTTCATGAAATTTCCTGGAATTGATCACAATTTCACCGCCGGCTTCAATTTCCGCCGGAAAAAACCCTTCAAACCCGGTTTCCAGGTCAGTGGCCGACAGGGTGATACCGTTTTCACCGGTTCTCAAGAGCACATTTTCCGTAATCGCAAGACTTGTCTTCCGACCCGTTAACCCCTGAACCCGGGACAATACATCCGAAATATCGTTTTTTTGTATTGTGATCCGCATACCCTTTCCTTATTAATTATGTTCTTAAAAGAATCATTATTATATTATGGGGTGTCAATATGTTAAACATCTGTATAACATATTTAATTTAAAAGGTAAATTTTTTATTTTCATCCCCTTTAAATATCGCTAAAACAGGTATGATGAATCAGGGGTTTTCTATAGATCCGGATGTATTGTTCATAAAGCAACCGGTTATTGACAACCTGCCGACAGGTTTAATTAACTGTTTTCGTCAAACGTTTACACGGATGAACCGTTACGGTTCATCCGCACTTTTTTTCTAAAAGCGACCTGTCCGACAGATTGTGATCTGTCCGGATGTGGTCTGCGCAAAAGGTGATTTTTATGGATGAACCGGATTGGGCGATAAAGTTAAAAGCGTTTTATTATAAATATTTATGGTGGGCATGGCAACTGATTCTTGCCGGCATCTCCGGATTTTTTTTATTCTTCGGTATCGAGGTCCTTCGCTTCGCTTACCGGTTAAATGATCCGTTCATCTTTATCATCTACTTCTTTGCCTCCAACCTGATCATCCTGATCAGTGCCGTTCTGCTGATCGGTTTTTTTTACCGCATGCTTGGTGTCTACCGGCAGATCCGCAAACGGGAATAAGCCAGGCAGCTCCGGAGAACTGTCGATTTCAGGACGCCATTTTCTGCGGGACGATCGATTCCAGAATGGCCTGTGACCGCTTCATGGCACGGTCAATGACGGAATTTGCTTTCCACGGGACAGAGCCCAGGAAACTGTTTATCTGGGACTCAATGGCGTTCAGGTGCCTGTTTCGGGTATTGCAGCTGATGGCCTTTGCCCCCTGCAGGGTTTGCTTTTCCTTTTTCATTTCCCCGGTACAGGAAAAACCACCGAATCCGGTGATCCCGCTTTGGAACAGAAGGTAGCCGATACGGGTGGCGGGGGCGGGAACACCTGCGTGCAGGCCGATACGGGTTTCCGGATCATTTCCATATTCCACAAAAATTTTCCCGCCGGTCGAAATGGCTTCGCTCAACAGGTGATAGACCATTATTTCCAGATCTGAATCGATATACACCAAAGTTTTACCATTCAGAATAAACCGGTTCTGGATATGGGACAGTTCAATCCAGGGTTTGAAGAATTCGGCCCGACCTGTGAATACAGTCGCCCGCATAATCGGATTTTCATCGTCACATTGCCGCAGGTACAGATTCAGGGTACGCTCTTCTTTGAGACGACCTTGTTCTATTGTTTTGGCGTAAAGGAAACCACCGGGCAATTCGATGCCCGCATCCAGCCGGTCAATTAAACTCACAATCGATTTTTCGCTACAGCTGTTCTGATTTATCGTCATTTCGTTTGATTTAAATTCTCGAAAGTAAATACCGGTGAAAAATGCGGGAGAGGCTTTACCACCTTACACGTTCTTTTGAACCGGGTGTTGTAAAAGACTGAAGAAATGGTTTTTGTCGATGTACGCAAGATCGGACTGTGGAGATACACATTTTTTGTAATTCTGCTGTTGTCGACACTCTTGATATTAAATATCTTTTAAAAATTTATTATTATATTAAGGGATGTTAATAAGTTGAATATCTCTTTAACATATCTATTTTAAAAGGTAAATTATTTATTTTTGTACTCGATAAACCACTTGGAAATTTGAATATCAAATCAGCGGTTAACAAGAGATTCGGATTTCCTGTTCATAACCGGAGCTGTTATTGACATCTTGCAGATAGGGCCGTTGTTAAAAAATATGGGCTGGGTTTTGAAGGGATATGGTTGGTTGAAATACCTTTTTTTAAAAGCGTTTGCAGTGATGGCGTGTGGTCTGGGATTGGATATATCCATCCGGGACGATGCGCGTCATATCGAGATCGCAAATCACAGGCCGCTTCATGAAGTATATAATAAACCACAGAGGATGCAGAGAGCACAGAGGAGGCGGTGGCTGTTTTATATAAAATAGCCAGGCCGATAACGATCATGAAGAGAAAGGTGCTTGTGCCGGGAGTAAAGCATGGGGAAAGCAGCCATACTGCGGGAGCACAATGGGATCCGGGTATCTTTGGGCTGACAGCTCTGGTAGTGGGATGGGGGCGTATGGCTATTACGCCCCTGCGCGGTGTACAGGATTTTCGTTAAACGTTAAAAAACCAACTTTGAACCCGGAACTTTGAACTCGGAACCATCTCTCTATTTATGTTTGTGAGGAACATGTCCGAACAGATGTGCGTGGTCGTGCTGATGAATAGAGACCTGCTCGTCTTTCATGATCCGTCCGTCCGCCATGGTGTAGATGGCAGAGGTGGTGTCGATTAGAAAATCGATGTCGTGTGAGATGATGATGTACGTTAGATCGATTGATTCGAGTATTTCCCTGAGTCGCATCCGCGTATGATGGTCCAGGCCGTTCATTGGTTCATCGAGAAGCAGGACCTCGGGTTCCATGGCCAGTACCGTGGCCAGAGAGACCAGTTTTTTTTCGCCGCCGGAGAGTTTAAACGTAATCCGGTCCTCAAATGCGGACAATCCCAAAAATGACAGTACCCGTCGGGAAATCGCCAGGGCTTCGTCTTTGGACTTTCCCATATTCAACGGGCCGAAAGCCACATCTTCCATCACCGTCGGGGAGAACAGCTGATCGTCCGCATCCTGGAAAAGCAGGCCGATTTTTCGTCGGATGGCGATGAAGTCTCTTTCAGCCGTAACCTCATTTCCAAATATTTCGAGGATACCGGCGTTCGGCGCCAGCAGCCCGATGATCAGGTGAAACAGTGTGGTTTTACCGCTGCCGTTCGGGGCCAGCAGACCGATCCGGTCACCGCGGTAAAGATCAAAATCCAGATCGTTTAACACGGGGTTTTCTCCGGGGTAGGCAAACCGGATGCCCCGGAGTTTCAATATCCGTTCGGCGTCTTCGCGGGTATTCATAAGTTTGAAATCACTAAATCAGGAGTTGATTGGATTAATAAAACGGCAGCAGTTTCGGCGGAAACCATTCCAGCGCGATTATCGCAACAGTGGCCAGGGATACGGTAACTGAAAAGATCAGGTTGCCGCCCGATGCACCGAATTCGGCCAGGGTATAGAACCGCCCGGAAAATCCCCTGCATTTCATGGCCCGGTATACCCGGTCCGCCCGGGCGGAAGCCCGGATAAAGAGCATGGCGATCATGTAGGCGTACGTTTTATAACAATGGAGGGATGTGGCGGGTGAAAAGCCCCGGATTTTAACAGCCCTCCATATTTTTTTATGCTCCTGTTCGATGACAAAAATGTAGCGATAGGTCAACAGAAACAGGAACACGAATTTTTCGGGAAACTTCAACCTGTTCATGGCATGGCCGAGGGTTGCGAAACTCATCGTTGATACGAGAGCAATCAGGGCCATGAGGATGGCATTTGATTTCAGGGTAATCTGGGCTGCCAGTATGACCCCGGGCCGATAGACGGCAATCGGCCCCAGACGGTACAGGATCTCCCCTTCGGCGGTAAACGGCAGGAGGAGCCAGAACATCAGCACAAATCCGTTGACCAGGACAAGGCGTTTGAGAACCCGCCGCAGGTCAAGGCGTGCGGATGCAATCAGGCAGAGGGAAAAGAAAAACGCGGTGAAAAGCGCCGGAAAGGTGTAGACCACGGCGACCACGAGGGAGTAGACAATAGAGGCGACCACCCTGAAGCGCGGATCAATCCGGTGGATAACCGAATTTCCGGCGGCAAACGGTTCATCAAGCATGGGAATAGGTTTCCTGTATTACAAGCGTCACCGGTATACGGTTTTATTTTTTTTGTTTTCTCGCCGCAACGAATGCAGCAACTCCGAACAGGCCCAGGATGTAGCCGATGCCGCCAAATATTTCAGTTAAAGACGGGCCGGGATCGTGCATGTCGGTAAGAAGGCGCATCATCGGCTGCAGTTTTTTATCCACGGAGCGTTCCACGATCGCTTCGATCTGTTTTGCGGAGATGCCGGATACCGGTATGGCATCAACAGATACGGCATCAACAGATGATTCCGGCGCTCCAGGTGTCGGAACCGTTTTCTGTGCGGCCGCCTCATCGGCTGAATTCGTTTCCGGCGCAGGCGATGACCGATCGCCAAGTGCGGCTGCGACTTCCTTTTCGGACAAAGTCCATTCGCCCTGGTGACCGGCGCCCGCCTCCAGCACGATCTTCAATGCGGTTGGTTTGGGAACAGGAAACGAAAAATTTCCCTGCTCATCGGTTTTTCCGTCCAGCAGCCGGTCGCCCTGATCGTCATATACGGCAACCGGGCTGTCGACGACCTTGCTTCCTCCGGGAAATTTGCTGACCGTGTGGACGGTCTCACCTTCAATCCATGCAAAGATAATCACCCTGTGGGCAAGGGAAACCGGAACGGATAGGAAAAGAACACACAGCGTCACGAGGCAGAATGCAGAAAAACGACTATATCTCATAGATACCCCCAATCATTATCAAAAAAGCGAAGGCTGGACCTTTTTGATAAATCCGATGCAGAACATGGTGATGATGCCCTCGATAATCATCACCGGCACATGGACTGAGACCACCAGGGCCGAGACCTCGATGAAATTTTTTTCCGAAAAAATAAGCACGGCGCCCATGATGATGCCGCTTAAAAAAACAGCCGTTGCGCCGCAGGCAAATCCGGCCGCAAGGGATACGGCGTTTGGCTTCTTCACCAGCGGGGAAAACAGGTAAAAACAGACAACCGCCGGCAGCGCCATAAGCAACGTGTTGACTCCCAGGGTGGTAATGCCGCCGTACTGGAAAAAAATCGCCTGGAGTACAAGGGCGACCAGGATGGCCGAAAATGCCGCCCACCCGAGCAGCAGGCCGACCAGTCCATTTAAGATGAGATGGACGTTTGTGGGTCCGATCGGCACATGTACCAGGGAGGCCACGAAAAACGCCGCCGAAAGGATTCCGGTTCTGGGAATTTGATCCGCATCGAGTTTTTTTAAACCGATCACGACCCCGGCCGCAGCCA
>JAGXHH010000235.1 GCA_024636355.1 Desulfobacteraceae bacterium
GGCCGGTCTGGCTGTTTCCGACGGCCACCGATGACAGTCTGGGGAGCGAAAAATGGGGAATCGGGCCGACAGCGGTGGCCTTGAACCAGAAAGGCCCCTGGACCTATGGTCTTTTGGTGAACCACATCTGGTCATTTGCCGGCGATGACGATCGGGCGGACGTCAATTCGACATTCCTTCAGCCGTTTTGCGCCTATGTGACAGGGACGCATACCACCATCAGCATCAATACTGAATCGACGTACGATTGGAATGCGGAAAACTGGTCGGTACCGATAAATGTACTTCTTTCCCAGCTGCTCAAGGTCGGCAATCTGCCGTTCCAGGTGGGGGTGGGAGCCCGGTACTGGGCCGAATCTCCGGACAACGGGCCGGAGGACTGGGGGGCGAGGGCGCAGTTGACGTTTCTGTTTCCGAAGTAAGTGGCGATGGGAACTTCCAAGGAGGTCCTGCCTTTTAAAGGAATCGTCAACACCGATTCCATTTTTCCAAGAAGTGGGAAAAGGAGGCACCATGAAAACCAATTATAAAGTCCTTGTCGAAATCATCCTTGCCATCACGCTCGCGGCCCTGCTGGTTTCCTGCTCGTCGACAAAGAAATCGGGGTTCCTTGACGATTATTACAAAAACATGACGTCCGGACCGAAGGGGGGCGCCGAGCAACGATGGCTGAAGCCGGGGGTGGATTTCTCAAAGTACGACAAGGTGATGCTCGACAGTGTCGTTTTTTACCTGGCCAAGGACTCGGAAGATAAGGGCATCGATTCCGTGCAGATGAACGAACTGGCAAGCACGTTTAACCGGGATATCGTGAATGCCCTTAAGGACAAATATCCGAATTTACTATTCACTTTACCATCATCATTTACAAGCCTTGAGATTCTTGAAAATCAGGTATTTTCAAAATTTCCAGGAGGAACCCCATGAATCTCCCCACCACCGGCTCCATCGAATCACGCATCGGCACGCTTTCGTTCGATGGTGGATTCCTGCAGTTTCCCAAGGGCAAACAGGTACTACAAGCTATCTCAAAAAAAGATCACGCCCGCTGGCAAGGCGTGAGGCGATGAAAAAGCGGAGCATATATACCATATGTGAGCATTTTGAAGCGCCTCACAACGCCGCCAGGGGGTGTTAGATGAATTTTGAGATGGCTTGTATTATTGAGTTAAGATTGAAACGGATTGAGGATCTCCAGGTTGTCAATGATTTGACCGTGCTGTAAATCTTCGGTGTATAAAATACTTGCTCCACCCGAAATAGCGGCTTCAATAATCAGCGCATCCCAAAAAGAAAACTTCAGATTTATTGATTTCCGGATGGCCTTCAATATATGGCTGCCGCTTATTTCCACAAGCGGAAATACCACAAACTGCCTGACAATTTCCTCGGCTTTTTCAGGAGAAAGGGGCACTTCCAATTTTCGTGTAACCGTAACAAAAAATTCTTGCAGGACCTTTGTGCTTAACAGGGTTCTGCCATTTTTTGTTTCTTTCTCCAGTAGGGCTTGAGCCTGGGCTTTCTTTTCGGGATAGTCTTCATCAAACAGATAAACTAGTATGTTGGTATCGAAAAAAGAACGCATCATCTTCTTTCATGAAGTTCGTCGCGGTTCCAGCGCTGTTTTCCCCGCCTGGAAACGGATGAATTTGACAGAGCGATGATTTTATTGACTGAATCGCTTTGATCCCGGCTCACCCCGGCATATACTTCCAAGTATTGCCTGAGAATACGATTGACAGAAGTATTTTGCTCAAGTGCCCGGATGCGGGCTTTCTTGAGAGTTGCTTCGTCTACGGTAATAGTTAAATTGGCCATAAGCCCTCCATAATTTCCGTGTTACACGAATACACTATAACACGGAAATTTGCTTTTGTGTAAGTGTCTGCATGATTTTTATCCCGTCACCCCATCTCAGATTGTCTTTAACAGCATTTGTTTGCCGTCATTTTTGCTATTGGACCAAAGTCCAATAGCAGTCATTTCCTTTTCAAAATATCTTCAAGAATAAACATCGCTTTTACATGCCGGGAAAAGGATGGAAAAATGAATGCACTCATCCATGAAAATGCAAAGCAGATCGCAAAAGAGGCCTACATCTATGCCTTCCCCATGCTGATGGACTACCGGTTTGCCTTTGCATCCTTTTTGATGCCGGACTTGCAAGATGTAAACGTGACCAACTTTGCCCGTGCTTGATTGCAGTAGGTTTATGTGTCCATACCGGGTTCTGGAATCTTCAATCTCCGGCTTTTCTGCTTCGGCTCAGCCTCCAAAAGTCGAACAACGGTGTTGCCAAATTATTGGGAACCCGAATTTAATCAAAAACAGGAGGATACCATGAAAACAAACCATTACATTTCCTTAATCCTTGTCGGCATGTTCGCCATTCTGGTCCTGGGGGTCACGGCGGGCAATGCGCAGGAGGGAAAAGGGGTTACGATCGGCGGGACCCAGGTGGTCACTGCAGATGTCGTGGCCGTCGAGCACGCCAACCGCGTCGTTTCGTTTCGCGGGCCTGAAGGCAATGTGGTTGCCGTCAAGGTCGGCAAGGAGGCACACAATTTCGATCAGATCCAGGTCGGGGACAAGGTCCGGGTGGAGTATTATGAATCGGTGGCGCTTTCTCTCGGAGAACCCGGCCAGAAGCCGGAGGCCTCCTCAAGCCAGATGACCGCAAGAGCGCCGAAAGGGGCTATGTCTGCCGGCGTAGAGGTCAATACGATCGATGTTTCGGCAACGGTCCAGGATATTGACAGGAAGAATCGGACCGTAACACTCAAAAGGCCGGATGGACGGCTGGTCAAGACCAAGGTCGACAAGTCGGTCAAGGCGTTTGACACCCTGAAGGTCGGCGACACGGTCAACGCACAGTATACCCAGGCGGTCGCCGTGTCCGTGGAAAAACCTTAATTTAAGGGGATGCAACCAATGAATCGTTTCAAACAACACACAAAAAAACGGTCCGCAGCAGGGTGGGTGGCACCGGTTGTCATCGTCATGCTCTGCCTTGTATGGACGGCACCGGCCGGCGCCGGCGATGTGAAAACACAGTGGCAGTTTACGTTTGCGCCCTATGCGTGGCTGGCAGGCATTGACGGGAACGTGACCGCAAGAGGGCAGAAAGTCGACGTGGACGTGGGTTTCTCCGATATCTGGGATGATCTTGATTTTGGCGGCATGCTCTACCTGGAGGCGAATAACGACCGCTGGGGGGTGTTTGCCAATACGGTGTATGTGAAACTCACCCCGGATGAAAACACGAGCCTTGGCAAGGTCAATGTGGACAGCCAATCCTGGATCGTCGATTTCGGGTTCCTGTTCCGGCTGATGGGATACCGGGAGGAGGGGGAAACGATCGATCTTGTCCTGGGCGGGCGTTACTGGGATCAGAGCAACGAACTCGACGTCAATTTCCCGGATCTCGGCATCGAGGATACGTTCAAGAAATCCAATGATTGGGTCGACCCGATCATCGGGCTCCGCTATACCAGCTGGTTTACGGATAATTTCGGGCTCAGCATCCGGGGAGACGTCGGCGGGTTCGACATTTTCAACGACAGTTCCGACCTGACCTGGAGCGCCCAGGGTATTTTCGGTTACCGGATCGGCGACGCCTTTAACCTGTGGGCGGGCTACCGGGGGCTCGGGGTCGATCACACCGAAGGCAGCGGGGCGGATCGTTTCAAGCTCGATGTCACGATGTACGGGCCGATCCTTGGTTTCGGGTTTGTTTTCTGACGCAGCCGGTCCGGAAGCTCCGGGCCGGAACGTGCAATGCCGGGGCGAGCGGCGGGTGGGCCGCGCCTTCCGGTTTCCGGAGCACAATTCGATTATTGCGTATATGGGGCCGCCGTGGAGGATTTATCTGCGCCGTTGCGCTTGTGAATTTCGTCGCGCAGAACCACGTAAGCCCGCCAGTAGTTGAAGACGCCCCCAACGAAAAACAACCCGCTGCCGACGAGGTACTGCCAGGCGAGAAACGTGTACAGAAGGATGCGGTCGGATCGGTTTTTAATGCTCCAGAGGTAGGGGACCGAGGCCACCGTAAACAGAATCGATCCAGCGACGAAGGCCACGGCTGTATAGTTCATCAGTTGAAGCGTTACGAGGGATCGGTTTTGGACGATCTGAACGACGTTGATGCAGGCGCCCAGAACGAACAGCATGCTGCCGATGATGAAGCAGCGGGCGCCCGCGATCAACCACCCGACAGTTGAAACGAAAAATATGCTTCCTGCGATAAAAAGGATCGTTCCCAGAACGTAACTTGCGGCAGCGGTATATTCCAGAAGGTCATTTCGATCATGGCGGCTGCTCGTCCGCCATGCGTGACGGACCTCCGCCATATCATGTCCCGTGACGACGAGGTAAAGCAGTGATCCTGCAAAAAAGGTCCAGGCCCCGATGTTCGCGTATTTTTCGTACCTGGGGAAGAAGAAAATGCTGCCGCAGATAAAAACGAGCCCGCCAATAAGGTAGAAAATCGCATTTACGGTCTCCCAACGAAAATGGGCGTGCAAATCCTCCCTGCCTTTTGTCAAGTTGTGCAACCTTGCCCGGTTGGTAAACAGATGAGGCATATCGCTCTCCTTTTTCTATTGGACCAAAGTCCAATAGAAACCCTTTTAACCGCCGTTATTTTTTATATTGAAAAAGTATAATCCGGTTCACGGAAAGTCGAAAGCGTTGGTACCGGGTTTGTTCCTGATGAAAAAAACGCAAACTCTCTTTTTGGGAATTGAAATGGACAATGAAACAAGCACCCATTTACCCGCCTTCCACGTCATGGCCAAGCCGACCGGCGCGCGGTGCAACCTCCGGTGCGCCTACTGCTTTTTTCTCAAAAAAAAGCAGTTATACCCCGGCGGCAGTTTCAAAATGTCGGATGCGGTGATGGAAAGCTACATCCGCCAGACCATTGCCGCCCATAGGGTGCCGCAGGTGACCATCGCCTGGCAGGGGGGGGAACCAACGCTGATGGGGCTCGACTTCTTCCGCCGGGCTGTGGCCTTGGAGGAAAAATACACCCCGGCCGGTTACACCATCGAAAACACGCTCCAGACCAACGGGGTGCTCATCGACGAGGAGTGGTGCCGGTTCCTGAAGGAAAACCGTTTCCTGGTCGGCCTGAGCCTCGACGGCCCGAAGCCGATGCACGATGTCTACCGACATGACCGGAAGGGCCGGTCTGTCTACGACCGGGTGGTCCGGGCCACCCGGCTCATGCAGGAACATGGGGTCGATTTCAATATCCTGTGCACGGTCAATGCGGTCAACAGCAAACGTCCTTTGGACGTCTACCGGTTTTTCCGCGATGAACTGCAGGCGCCCTATCTCCAGTTCATCCCGATCGTGGAGCGGAAAAACGAGACCGGGTTCCAGGAGGGGAGACGGGTGACGGACCGTTCGGTCCGGCCGGAACAGTACGGCCGGTTCATGACCGCCATTTTCGACGAGTGGGTCCGTCGGGACGTGGGGCAGATGTTCGTCCAATTCTTCGACGGGGCGCTGGCCGCCTGGGTGCGGGGCAAATCGACCCTGTGTGTGCTCCGGCCGGAATGCGGCGAAGGGGTGGCAATGGAGCACAACGGCGATGTCTATTCCTGCGATCACTTTGTGGAACCTTCCCATTTGCTTGGAAACATCATGGAAACGCCCATGGCCGACCTGGTCGGATCAACGCAGCAGCGCAGCTTCGGAAACGGCAAGTCCGAGACCCTGCCGCGCTATTGCCGGGATTGCGACTACCTGTTCGCCTGTTACGGGGAATGTCCGAAAAACCGAATCACCGAAACCCCGGACGGCGAGCCGGGGCTCAACTACCTCTGCCCGGGTCTCAAATCCTTTTTCCGGCATGCGGACCGGCCGATGCGGATTATGGCCGAACTGCTCCGGCGGGGGCGGTATGCCGACGAGGTCATGAAGATCCTGGCCGAAGAAGACGCCGCGAAATCGATTGCAAAAGCCGGCCGGAACGATCCCTGCATGTGCGGCAGCGGCCGGAAATATAAAAAGTGCTGTGGGACGGTATCGTAAAAAGTCCAATATGGCGTTTTTCCGGCTGACACCCCCCTGGCCCCCCTCAAGGGGGGGATCCCTTCGGCGAACCTCGGTAGGTGGGCGAAGCCAATCCCCCCTTGAGGGGGGCCAGGGGGGTGTTATCCCTTGAGAGAGACCAAGGGGGTGCCGGTTCACGCCATGAAACCGGAGCTTTTTTCGAAACCATCCGCAGCAGATTTAAAAAGGAGAATCGGCATGAACCAGAAAAAAACACCGAACATCCTGGTCATCTGGGGCGACGACATCGGCATGACCAACCTGAGTTGCTACGGCGACGGGATCATGGGATACCGGACCCCCAACATCGATCGGATCGCCCACGAGGGGGTCCGGTTTACCGACTGCTACGGTGAGCAGAGCTGTACGGCCGGCCGGTCGGCGTTTATCACCGGCCAGAGCCCGTTCCGAACGGGGCTAAGCAAGGTGGGAATGCCGGGTGCGACCATCGGGCTGCAGGCCGAGGACCCGACCATAGCCGAGCTGCTCAAGCCGCTCGGCTATGCCGCCGGCCAGTTCGGCAAGAACCACCTGGGCGATCGGGACGAGTTTCTTCCGACCAACCACGGATTCGATGAGTTCTTCGGCAACTTGTACCACCTGAACGCCGAAGAGGAGCCCGAACACCCGGATTATCCGTCGCCCAAGGATTTTCCACGGTTCAAGGAGCGCTTCGGCCCGCGCGGTGTAATCCACAGCTTTGCGAACGGGCAGATCGAGGACACCGGGCCGCTGACCAAGAAGCGGATGGAAACCGTGGACGAGGAATTTCTCAATGCGGCGGTCAATTTCATCGAGCGCCAGCACAAGTCCGACACCCCGTTTTTCGTCTGGTTCAACACCACCCACATGCATTTCCGGACCCACTGCAAGGCGGAAAGCCGCGGGCAGGCCGGCCGGTGGCAGTCGGAATACCACGATGTGATGATCGACCATGACAAGCACGTGGGCATGCTGCTCGACGTGCTCGACGATCTGGGGATCACCGATGATACCATCGTGTTTTACAGCACGGACAACGGCCCCCACATGAATTCCTGGCCGGATGCGGCCATGACGCCATTCCGCAACGAGAAGAACTCGAACTGGGAAGGGGCCTTCCGGGTGCCGAACCTGATCCGGTGGCCGGGAAAGATCAAGGCGGGTACCGTTTCCAACGACATCGTCAGCCACCTTGACTGGCTGCCGACCATCCTGGCCGCCGCGGGGGAGCCGGAAATCAAGGAAAAGCTCATGCGGGGCCACCAGGCCGAGGGGAAAGAGTTCCGGGTCCACCTCGACGGCTATAACATTCTGCCGCTTCTGACCGGGCAGATCGATGAAAACCCCCGGAAGGGATTTTTCTATTTCTCTGACGACGGCGACCTGACGGCGCTCCGGTACGACAACTGGAAAATCGTGTTCATGGAACAGCGGGCGGTCGGGACACTGCAGATCTGGGCCGAACCGTTTATCTCCCTGCGGGTGCCGAAAATCTTCAACCTGCGCACCGACCCCTATGAGCGGGCCGATATGACGTCGAATACCTATTATGACTGGATTCTCGACAGGGCATTCATCCTGGTGCCGTCCCAGGCAGTGGTCGGCGAATTCCTGGAAACCTTCCAGGAGTTTCCCCCGCGGCAGCGGGCGGCGAGTTTCACCGTCGACCAGGTGATGGAGAAGATGAAGATGGGGATCGGGAGCAATTGATAGGGGCCGGAAGCCGGAAGCCGGAAGAAGGCCAAAAGCGAAGGTGAAAAATCGTTAAACTCTGGTTCCCAAGCTCCTGCTTGGGAACCAGAGCAATTAACTATTCACAATTGACAATTCGCCTTTGGTTTAAATTATTTAAAATCAATTGTGAATTGCCAATAGCTAATTGTGAACTTAAAAAGGCAACCGGTGGTTTCAGGATAACCAGTAAAAGAAAAAGAAGAAAGAACCTTTCACTTCACCCAACGAGAGAACCGCTCATGGAAGAAACCGTTGCCGCACAAGGTGCCGAAGCCCTGATTCTGGAATGGATCAGCTGGGCTGCCATCGGGATTGAAACCGTTGCGGTGATCATTATCATCGTGGCGATCGTCTTCGCCACTGCCAGGTTTCTATACGTTTCCGCGATGCGACGGCCGGAAACACGGAATTACCAGCAGTACAAGAGCATTCTCGGCCGGTCGCTGCTGCTCAGCCTGGAAATCCTGGTGGCGGCCGACATCGTGCGGACGGTGGCCCTGGAGCCGACGGTCGCGAGCGTGGTCGTCCTGGGGATGCTGGTGCTGATCCGGACATTTCTGAGCTGGTCGCTGGTCGTGGAGATCGAGGGCCGGTGGCCGTGGAAGCCGGGGTCGGGGAAGGATTAGAAAAATAATGCCTTTAAATCGCAAACCGGATTGCACTTGAATGGAAGCCCCAAGCCGCAACATGGAATTCCACCTGGCAAGGGGTGGCCCGCTGTATCGCCTGCTGGTCCCGGCAAAGCTTCTGAACCCGGAACTCTCGGCAGCCTGGCGGGCTGTCCTTTTCCTATTACTCATCACCTGGGTGCCGCTGCTGCTGCTCTCGATTGCCCAGGGAGTGTTCATCGGCAGTGCGGTCCGGGTGCCGTTTGCGTACGCATTTTCCACCCACATTCGATATTTCCTTGTCGTGCCGCTGTTCATCCTGGCCGAACCCTTCCTGGACAACCGCCTGGCCCTGGCGTCCGGGCATTTTGCGAATTCCGACCTGTTGAAGTCGGAAGATGTCCCGCGATTTGCGCAGGCAGTCGGCCGGGCGGAAAAGGCCCGGGACGCCGTAATGCCGGAATTGCTGCTGTTCCTTTTCGCCTTGGCGGCGATGTTTTTGGGACCCCAGCTCGAACTGCCCCGGTCCATTTCCACATGGCAGTTGCTCGTTGACGATGCGTCGATAAAGCTGACCCTGGCGGGCTGGTGGAACGCGGCGGTCAGTTCGGCGATCTTCCGCTTTCTCATTTTTCGCTGGCTCTGGCGGTTGTCCATCTGGACGGTTTTCCTCCGGCGGGTATCCCGGCTGAAACTCCGTCTCTATCCCACGCATCCCGATTATGCCGGCGGGCTGGGGATTTTGGGAGTTGCGCAAACATCGGTCAGCATCCTAGTGTTTGCCGGGGCTTGTGTGCTTTCCGCCAATTTTGCGCAAACGATCCTTTTTTTGGAGATGCCGCCGGCTTCGTTTATCTCCATTATGGTTTTATATGTGGTTATCGGGCTGATCCTGGTCATCGGACCGTTATTCGTGTTCAGCCCGCTTCTGTTCAAAATCAAATTCGACGGAATGCACGCCTACCTGCTGATGAGCACCGAGTACAATCGGCTGTTCTACAGGAAATGGATTGCCGACAGGAGGTATGAAAACGAAGCCATTCTTGGTACCGAAGACATTCAGTCCCTTGCCGCTTTGGATGGAACCATCACGATGATTCGGAACATGAGGCCAATTCCATTTGAATTCAGAATGCTGGTTTTTACCGTTCTGGCCGCCGTCATTCCGATGATTCCCCTGATCGGATTTGAAATCTCCCTGGATGACATCGTCCTGGGTTTTCTGAAATCGTTTTTTTAGGCGGTTTTCATGGATGCCGGATTCTTCTCAATGGGCCTGTTTTCCTCGAAAAAAAGTGCGCATCGGGGCACAATCGAGTGTGCCGGACTTTTCCTGCGACTCTTTGCCGTAATTATAATTTCCACATTATGCTGTCCGCCTTCAATGGCCCAGAACGCCGTCCCCGCCTTCTCGGCACCGGACCAGGAAGAAGCGCCGGCGCCTTCTGAAATAACTGCCGAGCCGATACCGGATCAGCGCCTTGAAAACCGGCTCAATGCAATTTTTTCGCAAATCCCGGATTTTGAGAATTTTAAGGCGGCAGTTGAAGAAGGGGTGGTCCGGCTGACGGGTAAAGCTGAAAGCCTTTCCGATGTCCAGGAAGCCAAGGCACTGACCCAACGCCTGGAGGGCGTGGTCTTTGTGGTGAGCGATATCCGGATTCAGCCGGAAATCGAAATCCGGTTCGCCCCCGTCCTTCGCAAGGCCTACAGCGCAGCCGATCGGATCGTGCGCTTCCTGCCTCTGGTTTTTCTTGCCCTGTTAATCGTTACTGTGTTCTGGCTGCTGGCACGCATGATCAAACAATGGGACTGGCTGTTCACCCATTTAAGCAGCAATCGCCTCATGCAGTATTTCCTGCGGCAGCTTGTATCGCATCTTTTTGTTCTCATCGGAATTCTGGTGGGCCTGTACGTGCTCGATTTGACGGCCGTGGTCGGCGCTATCATCGGTGCGGCCGGTCTCATCGGGCTGGTGCTCGGTTTCGCCTTCCGGGATATTGCCGAAAACTACCTGGCCGGTTTTCTTCTTTCCTCTCGCAGCCTGTTTTCGGTTGGGGACCGGATAGATGTCGTGGGTTACGAGGGCAAAGTGGTGCGGATGACCATGCGTGAACTCATCCTGATGACCTACGAGGGGAATCACGTACGGATTCCGAATTCCGAGGTGTTTAAAAGTGTGACGGTCAATTATTCCCGGAACCCCCAGCGGGAGTGCAATTTTACAGTCGACATCGACAATTCCGAAGATCTCGACCATGTCCGGCAGGTCGGGTGTGCGGCGCTGGCCGGCATGACCGGTGTGATCGATGATCCGGAGCCCTTCATGCGGGTGGAGGAATTCGGGGCTTACGCCATGACGGTGCGCTTTCACCTCTGGGTTGACCAGCGGGCTTACAGCTTCCGAAAGGTCCGGAGCGAGGCGAAGCGGATATTGAAAATCGCCCTGGACGAGGCAGGCGTCAAGATGCCGCCACCGTTGCGGGAGATCACCCTTCGGGAGGAGGCAAAGGAGAAAGGAGATGTCAGTGTTGAGAAACATCCTCAGATTTCTGCCGCCGAAGCCGCTCGCCGGGTGGACGTCACCCCCGAGGAGCACATCAAACGCCAGATCGACGAGGAGATTGTTCGATCGATATGATCTCACTTTCCTTTCTTTCCGATGTTTTCCAAAAGGTCTTCGGCTTTTTGATGGTTTCCAGAATGTCCTTGCCGATTCGCTTGATCGGGTTTGCGTGGATTTCGGGATCTTCCCATGGCCCCTTGATATCGATCCGGATTCGAGTTGAATCGCTTAACAGCTGGCTGGCGATCGGAATATATTGCAGTGCCTTGTCCATGGTTGCCAGGGGAATCAGGAAAGCTTCGATATCCAGATTCTCGATGATCATATAAATCAATCGGGGCTTGCCTGTCGGGTTGGAAAACCGACCTGCTGTTCTCGGCATCTTCAACAAACATCAGTTACATGGTGAAATAGAATAGATTCTTTACCACCGGCAAAACAAGCCGGTCATATGGCGCTGTCTACGGGCGGCGGAGGGAGAGTTTGCCATGTTCATGCTGGACACCATGGAGAAAGCATTGGTACTGGCATTCCTGGTGACATCGATGTTGAGCATCGGGATGCAGACGCATACGGGGGACCTGCGCATGCTTCTGGCATCAAAGAGTTTTCTGTTGCGTATACTTCTGGCCAATTTCCTGGTCGTGCCGATGGCGGGCGTAGCGATTGCCTACCTTGTTCCCATGCAGCCGCCCATGCGGGGTGCGCTCCTGCTCCTGGCCTGCACGCCCGGCGGCTTGAGTTCCCTCCAGTTCACCGGTCAGGTCAAGGGGATCGGGGCAATGGCCGGGGCAATCCTGCTCCTGCTTTCCGTGCTTGCGGTCTTTGTCTCGCCATGGTTTCTGCAGCTGGTACTCCCCGGCAGCGTCAAGGTGGTAGTCCCCTTTGGCCGTGCACTGCTATTCCTGGTCTTTGTTCTCCTGCTTCCGCTGCTCGCCGGGATGTTCCTGCTCGGGCGGATGCCTGCCGCTTCGATGAAACTGGCAAAACCTGTGGCACTGGTGGGAGTCGTTGCGTTTGTCGCATTTATGGTGGTGACCAGCAGCTCGAGAAAGTCGGCCGCAGCTGATATCGGATTGCCTGCGGTTATCGGCATGCTGCTGTTCATTCTTGCCTCGATGGTGATCGGCTGGTTCATGGGCGGCCCCACACGCGAACTGCGACAGCTCCTGGCGTCCGCGACGAGCATGCGCAATGCAGCGCTCTGCCTGGCGATCGTCCATGCCAGCGCACCCGGGCATCCCGTTCTGGTGCCGCTGATCGCGTTCAGCCTCCTGATGGTCCCCCCGAACATGCTGTTCACGATTTACAGCGCCGCACGGATCGGCAGGTTGTTGAAGAAAAAACGAAGAGAATCCAAGATTGAATGAAGTCCTCAAAACCGTTTTGCACATCGTTATCCTTGTCTTTCGGGTGACCACAAGGCTGGCGGGGCGAACATCATGGCGTAAAGGTAACGCAGGTCCGCCGCACAGGATCCACCCGCCTGCCACTGCATATCCCATTGACATATCCCATTTACATTTATATGTTATTTTTCAAATAGAAATCCTTTAGTGAGGTATGCAATGGCGAATGTGAAAACCAGAATTTTTACAAGCAATCGCAGTCAGGCGGTTCGCCTGCCCAAAGAAGTCGCTTTGCCGGAATCGGTGAAAGATGTTGAAATCACAAAAATCGGCAATAAACGCATCATTGTACCGGCGGGGCAGTCCTGGGATGATTGGTTCAGTTCACCGGGGGTTTCCAGTGACTTTATGACAGAACGGCAGCAGCCCGAGGATCAGACCCGGGAGCCGATGTAATGCTGAAATACCTGCTGGACACCAATATGGTCATCTATACTATGAAGAACCGGCCCCAGCAGGTGAAAAGACATTTCCAGCAGCATGATGGCCGATTGGGAATTTCAACAGTGACCCTGGGGGAGCTGGTTTTCGGGGCGGAACATTCACAACAGGTGGAAAGAAACCTCGCCGACATTGAAGCCATGGCAGCCCGACTTGAAGTTCTCCCCTTTGACGACAAAGCAACCTATCACTTCGGGCAGATGCAGGCCCATCGAGCCTTATGACATGATGATTGCCGGTCATGCAAGAGCCTTTGGGTTGATTCTGGTGACCAATAATATCAAGGAATTTGAGCCTGTCTCTTATACACATCTGACGCTGCCGACGA
>JAGXHH010000236.1 GCA_024636355.1 Desulfobacteraceae bacterium
GCAGGGAATCGACAAACGCATCGGTACCTGAAAGGCCGATCGGCAGGTCGAGAACATCGCACCTCACCTTGCACTTGGCGTCGAGTGCCAGTGCGGCCGATCCGGCGGCGAGTTTCCCCAGGGCGATGGTGCCGATGCTGTCGCCGGTTTTTTTAAGCGCACCGAGCCGCACCCCGCCTTCGGGAAACATCTTGTACTTTCCGGTCAGCGGACCGTTTAACACGCCGTCCGTGTCCGGGAACATGATGGTGCGGATGCCGAGCAGGCGGGCGATCCGTTTGAGTTCCGCCATATCCGAAGGTTCCACGAACCCCGGGACCAGGTTGACGGCATTTTCGCTTTTGCCGGTGGTTTCCGAAAAGTAGTCGACCAGCGCCCGTGTCATATTCGCGTATCCGGTAACATGGGAGCCTACGTAACTCGGCGTGTTGGTGTGGATGACGTATTTGTTTTCCGGGATCTTGCCGTCGGCTTTCGCTTTCTTGACAATCTGCGGAATGTCGTCCCCGATGGTTTCCGACAGGCAGGTGGTGTGCACGGCGATAACATCCGGGTTGTATACCGAAAAGATGTTGTCGATTGCCTGGATCAGGTTCGCCTGTCCGCCGAAAACCGAAGATCCCTCGGTAAAGGCGCTGGTGGCGGCCATGACCGGTTCCTTGTAATGCCGGGTCAGGGTGCTGCGATGATAGGCATAGCACCCCTGGGAGCCGTGGCTGTGGGGCAGGCACCCGTGGATGCCAAGCGATGCGTACATGGCGCCGATCGGCTGGCAGGTCTTTGCCGGGTTGATGGTCAACGCACTGCGCTCAGTGATTTTAGTCGGTGTATGCCTGAGAAGCATTGTTTTCTACTCCTTGTTATTTTTGAAGACCCGTTTTTGGCGCTGGTTCAAGGCTTTGCCGGAATACCTCGCAAGGAATCCAGGAGCCGGAATTCAGAATCCAGAAAAAGGCGCTTTGCCAACGGTCTTAATCAGTCACAAACGTTCAAGCTGTCGAGGTCTTCTCCTTCTCCCCCGGCTTTTTGGGGGGAGAAGGCTGGGATGAGGGGGGCTGTAATTGCCCCATTCCGCTTTTCTTCCGGCTTCCGGCTTCCGGCTCCTGGATTCTGGCTCCTGGCTCCTGGATTCTGGATTCCAATTTTTTCATTCCGTCACATAGTACGCGGTCAGTTCCGGGGTTTCCTGCCAGGGCGCTTTCATATACGACCAGACCTTGCTGTGGGTCATCCGGTCGATTTCCCGGTAGAAATTCACCGCCCCGATAAATCCGGCGTACGGCCCGCCATAATCATAGCTGTGCAGCTGTTTCATCGGGATGCCGCTTTTCTGGACCACGTATTTTTCCTTAATGCCGGCGCAGAAAATGTCGGGCTTGTAGATCTCCAGGAGCCGCTCGGTCTCGTACTGGCTGATATCGTCGATGACCAGGGCCCCGGTCTGCATTTCCGGCATCATGCCGGCATAATCTGCGAAATCGAGTCCTTTTTCCCGGAGTGCTTCCATTTTCTCCGCCGTTATCCGCGGGTGGTATTTTTCCGGGTCTGGCTCGACTTTGAGTTCCTGGATGTTGCGGCTGTCGGCATCCACCTTGATCGAAGAAAGCACGCTGCGTCCCTCGTAGTCGTCCCGGTGGGCGAATTCATACCCGGCCGATATCGTTTCCATTCCCAACTCAGAAAACAGCTCCTGGTAATGGTGCGCCCGGGAACCGCCCACAAACATCATGGCCGTCTTTCCTTCCGTCCGGGGCCGGATTTCAGATACCGCGGCAATTACGGCCGGCATTTCTTCGGCGATCACCGCCTCGACCTTTTCGGTAAGGGCCGCATCATCAAAATAGGCCGCGATTTTGCGAAGCGATTTTGCCGTGGCTTCGGCCCCGATAAAGTTGACCTTGATCCAGGGAAGCCCGTACTTGGTCTCCATCATCTCGGCCACGTAGTTGATCGACCGGTGGCACATGATCAGGTTCAAATCGGCGGTATGGGCATTGGCAAAGGCATCGATGCTGGAATTGCCGCTGAAGGTCGACACCAGCGTGATGCCGCATTTTTCAAAGATACGCTCAATTTCGAAGGCATCGCCGCCGATGTTGTATTCGCCCAGCAGGTTGAGTTTAAAGTCGCCGTCCCGGACCGTATCGTCGGTGCCGATGACGTGGGTGAAGATGCCGTTGTTGGCGATGTGGTGGCCGGCCGACTGGCTCACCCCCTTGTAGCCTTCGCACGAGAAACCGAACACGTTGATGCCGAGCTTTTCCTTCATTTCCCGACAGACCGCATGGACGTCGTCCCCGATTAGCCCCACCGGGCAGGTGGCGAACACGGCGATCGCCTTGGGGTGAACCGTGTCGTAAGCTTCCTGGATCGCCTGCTTCAGCTTCTTTTCCCCCCCGAATATGATTTCTTTGTCCTGCATGTCGGTGGAAAAGCAGTAGGTCATGAAATTGTGGCCGTCGGGCGAGGCCTCCGGGTCCGTCTGGTTGCGGCGGGTCAGCCAGCTGTAAAAGCCGCAGCCGATGGGGCCGTGGGTGATATTGACGATATCGCGGGTCGGCCCGAGAACCACCCCCTTGCACCCGGCGTAACAACATCCCCGCTGGCTGATGAGGCCCGGTACGGTCCGGACATTGGACTGGATTTCCGGCACCCGGCCGCCGTCTTCCACCCGGTTGACGACGATCTGCTTTGCCCGCTTGCGGCCCACCTTGGGCGGGTAGAGGCGCAGCAGTTCAGACTTGACCTCTTCGGTATTGATGTCATCCATGATGACCGGTTTTGGTTTTGCTACGGTTTCATCCATAATATATTTCTCCTGTTTTATTTCGCGCATACGCCGCTCTTTCCGCTCTTGCTCTTGCTCTTACTCTTAATCTTGCTCTTAATCTTGTTCGCTCTTAATCGCGTTCCTGTTTTTAGAAATCGGAAACAGATTTCATTAGTGGAGATGTCCGTCACACATCATCGAGCACCCCGTCGCCGCTCTCGCCGGTGCGGATGCGCACCGCATCCATGCAGGGAGATACAAAAATCATCCCGTCTCCTGATTTTCCGGTTTGATTGACCCGGATGATGGTCTTGACGGTTTTCTCCTTGAGCCCGTCGGGAACCACGATCAGAATAGCCCGCTTCGGGATCAGCCGGCCGCCCTGTCCGAGCTGTGCGATGGCTTCTTCGTACCCCCTTTCAGCCCCCTTGAGCAGCTGCAGGTCGACCAGCCCTTTTCCCCGGCCGAGGGCATCCCGGGCGGTTGCGGAATAAATCCCCGCGTCCGCGAGCGCCCGCTTGGTTTCATTCATCTTGTTTATCCGGATGACGGCGATGATTTCTTTCATATGGCCACCTCTTCGAGTTTTCCGCCGGCCATCTCCCGGATGCCGGAGCTGATGGTGTAGACCTCCTCGACGGTGGTGATGAAAATCTTGCCGTCGCCGTAGGCGCCGTTGCCGCTGGTCCGGGCGGCCTTGATGATGGTCTGAATCACGAACTCCTTGTCGGCTTCCTTGATAACGGTCATCAGCAGCTCCTTGGGGATCTCGTCGTACCGGATCTCCCCGATTTTAATTCCCCGCTGTTTGCCCCGGCCGACGACCGACATTTTGGTTACCCCGGGAAAACCGGCCTCCATGAGCGCGGCCATGACATTGTGGACTCTTTCGGGTCGTACGATGGAACGGATCATCAACATGGTCTGTATTCCTCCATTTATCGGTTAGGCGGCAAAGCCGTAGTCGATGAGCAATTTTTCCAGCTCGTCTATGGTAAGGGGGGTGGGGATCACTTTTGTCTGGTTTCCATCAATTTTTTTGGCAAGCGCCCGGTATTCGTCCGCCTGGACGTGCTCGGGGTTGAACTCGATGACGGTTTTCCGGTTGATTTCCGCGTGCTGGACCATGTTGTCCCGGGGAATAAAGTGAAGCATCTGGGTGCCGAGCTGGTCGGCCAGGGCCTGGATCATCTCGAATTCGTTGTCCACGTTCCGGCTGTTGCAGATAAGCCCCCCGAGCCGGACGCCGCCGCTTTCGGCAAACTTGACGATTCCCTTGCAGATGTTGTTGGCCGCGTACATGGCCATCATTTCGCCGGATACCACGATATAGATCTCCTGGGCTTTGCCCTCGCGGATCGGCATGGCGAAACCGCCGCAGACCACGTCGCCGAGCACGTCGTAGAAGACATAGTCGAGGTTTTCGCTTTCCGCATAGGCGCCGAGCTGTTCCAGGAGGTTGATCGAGGTGATGATCCCCCGGCCGGCGCATCCCACCCCGGGTTCCGGGCCGCCGGATTCGGTGCACAGTATTCCGCCGAAACCCTGTTTGCGGATGTCTTCGAGTTCCACGTCCTCGCCTTCTTCCCGGAGGGTGTCGAGCACGGTCTGCTGGGCCAGACCGTTTAACAGCAGGCGGGTGGAGTCGCCCTTGGGGTCGCACCCGACCACCATGACCCGTTTTCCCATCTCCGCCAGACCGGCTACCGTATTCTGGGTGGTGGTCGATTTGCCGATGCCGCCTTTTCCGTAAATCGCGACTTTTCTCATGTTCTGCTCCTTTTAGGGGTTTATTGACGCGTTAAACCCCTACACTTCAAGGAGCGTGCCACGGGCGGATCAGGAAAGACGGTATGGCGGATAAGCAGTAGTTAATATGAGTAAAAATAACCTGGGGAAGGTAAAGCAATGAAGCGCTGGAAAAGATGTGGCGGGAACACATCTGTCGGTATCGACAATAGTGTCGACACAAATGAAGACAACCGGGAGCGATCCATGCGGATGGAACGCCTTTACCGATTTTGCAATATCAAGCAACCTGAAATCGGGAGCTATATTGGAAATATCGATGACAGTTCAGAACGATTGAGACTGAAATTGCTAATGGATCCTACGCTATATAACGATTAATGGGTGACCCCGGACCAGTTTATTGCCCTGGACACGAATTAAGGTTGGGAGGAAGGAGGAGGAGGGCTTTATTCGATTTTAAAAACTTGGTCCTCCGGGCCAGGTCAGAGGCAAAGGGCTATGCCTGGATTCATCAAGCAGGGAATCCAGGAGCCAGAATTCAGAATTCAGAATAAGGATTCGCCTTCGGCTCAATCAGGATAGAGAATATGCCGGAGCGAAGCGACA